>JANMUC010000454.1:0-16632 GCA_031391225.1 Deinococcales bacterium | reverse complement strand
TTCTTCTGGATGATTTACCTTGTTTGAGTGTGAAAAAAGTATCATATGCGAAAATTTCGTGCGAAAAATTATTTGTTAAATTCCCATAAATATATATAAATAATACAAAACTAATAAGAATTGCAGCATATATATAATTCTTATCAATTAATTGAACAAAAGAAAGCATACCAAAGATGAATAATGTTGGACTAAATCGTCGAGGTATAACTACCTTGGACTTAAAAAGAAAATTATCTGTTTTCATGCTTACCACCAATCAATTTGAGTATCAGGAAACTCGAGCGGCGCGACTTTCTCACCAACTTTGTAGGTGCGTTTACTAGCGTATTCGGTGTCAAAAGGTTCGCGGTACATCTCGAGTAAATTTTTGTTTAAATTGAGAATCCAAACTTCAGGAATGGCATTTCGGGCGTAAGCCTCGAGTTTCACGCCTTGATCGCGGATCAGGGTTGTGTCTGAAACTTCAATCACCAACAGCGCATCTCGAGATTCGACAATGCGGTTTGCGTATTCGTCATCTGGAACTCGAAGCAGTGCAACATCGGGCAGAACAAAATCGGCTGGCGGGAAAGGTAAAAGCATTGGAAGTTGAGGACTGACACAAGCAAGTTCCTCGAGACTCAAAATAAAGCTTTTGGTCAGTTTCCGTATTGCTTGCGCGTGACGTGGTTCTTGCCTCCCTTTGACTGTGATTCCTCCGTTTAACAATTCGACTCGAGCATCCCCAAACAATTTCTCGTCGCTCATCTTCTCGAATTGCTCGAGTGTGAACTTGTAAGGACCTTCCACAATTTGCGTTGCGGGTTTTTCAGCGAATGCAGTCATAAGAAAAGTTTAGCCCTCCTTTGCAAACCGTCAAGCTCGAGGCACACCAAGCACTTCTGAAACCACTTTAGGTCGTCCGAGCGGGTACAAATGCACTCCTGCCACGCCGAGTTCTCGAAGTTCGAGAATGTTGCGAATAGCCCATTCAATCCCTGCAACCCGACCCCTAGCTCTCAAATCGTCCATCAAAGCATCTGGAATTTGCGTCCATTTTCCGACTCGTTCTGCCATCTCGAGGCTGCGAACGGGCAAAATGCCGTACAAAACTGGAATAGGGGTTTGCCCACCGAAAGCATTCTGGAATTTCTCGACGGTTTGCATATCAAACACGGGTTGGGTTTGGGCAAAATTCGCCCCTGATTCTATTTTCTCGAGGAAACGATTTTTTTCGCGCTCGAGATCATTGCTGCCAGGATTCGCAGCGACAGCAATGTGCAAGTCCGTGCCGCCCTCGAGTTCGCGTCCGGTCAGGGCGTGACCCGTGTTGAGGTTTTTGACGAGTTTTGCCAATCCCACGGCATCGAGTTCAAACACGCCTTTAGCGGTTGGGTGGTCGCCGCGTTCGGGCGAATCGCCGTTCAAGACCAGCACGTTTTTTAAGCCCAGCGCGTGAGCGCCCAGAAGTTCGGCTTGCAAACCAAGCACGTTGCGATCACGGCAAGTAAAGTGGGCGATCACCTCGAGATCAGTGTTCGTTTGAACCAAATGCGCGGCAACCAACGGCGTCATGCGCAAATTGGCTTGAGGACTGTCGGAAATATTGACCGCATCCACCAAATGCTTTACGGCTCGAGCTTCTGCTAGTGTGGCATCTGGGTTGCTACCGCGTGGTGGGTCGAGTTCGGCGGTGATGACGAATTGTTTGCCAAGTTTCTGTTTTAAAGTCACAAAAAATCCCTTTCCAAATTCATAGGGAAGGGAGTCAATAAAGACCTGGTATATACCCTTCCTTATCTTCCCGCGTTTGTTTCGCGGCTGGATTTAGCACCTGGACATGACGGGGTAGGTCATCTGGTTGCTGCGGTTTCTCAGGGTCAGTCCCTCCACCGCTCTTGATAAGCAGCCCGAATAACTCGAGCTGCAAGTAGTTTAAGGTTTATTGATAACTTCTGTCAACCTTGGGTATTTCTAAAAACTTTTTTCAAGTCTCTAAGTCCATGACAAGGAGCTTACAATTCAAAGTTTAACTAAAGGTGGTTCGTAGAATTTTTAGGAGGATTTCTCATGACGCAAGTTGAAAAGAGCTTCTGGCATCAGTTACTCGAGCGTAAGGTTTCACGTCGTCAAGCGATTACCACCACGGTTTTGGCTGGTGTCACGGCAAGTTTGCCAATCACGATTTCGTCTGCTGAGGCGACAGCCAACAATGGTGCGCCGTTTAAGGCAACGGGTGCGGTGAACAACCGACCACCGTTCCGTGCAACGCCTGCGACGGACTCAGATGCCCTGACGTTACCGCGTGGTTACAAATATCAGGTTCTCGCGCCTTGGGGAGAAAAATTGAATGAAACCCAAGAGATTGGTTTCAACCATGATTACGTTGGCTACTTTCCGATTGACATGCTCGAGGGTGGTGCTTCGAGCGAGGAGGCGCTGTTAACGATCAATCATGAGTACGTCAATGCGTTATTTGTGGGTGGCAACACCAAGGAACGCACGGCGCAGCAGATCGAGACTGAGATGAAAGCCGTCGGTGTCAGTGTGGTTCGTGTCAAGAAATCGTCTGGTCAATGGGAAATTGTGCCCGACAAGCGCAACCGCCGTATTGATGCCTTCACCGAGATCGAATTGACTGGACCTGCGCGTGGTCATGCCATTGTTAAGGGTGCGACAACAGTTAAAGGTTCTGTTGGGAATTGCTCGGGTGGGCAGACACCGTGGGGAACGCTGCTGACCTGCGAGGAAAACGTGGATGGTTACGCGGCGGCTTGGAAAGGCTCGGGTTACGAGGCGATGCACCAGGGTTGGGTCACGGAAATTGACCCGTTCAATCCAGATTGGAAACCCAAGAAACGTACCGCGATGGGGCGTTTCCGTCATGAAAATGCTGCGGTGACTGTCGCCAAAGATGGGCGTGTGGTTGCGTACATGGGCGATGACATGCGGGATGCTTGCGTTTACAAGTTTGTCAGCAAAGGCAAATATGATCCCAAAAACCGCGCTGCGAATCTCGAGCTTTTAACCGAGGGTGATTTGTACGTTGCAGACTTTAGTAAAGGCAAATGGTTGCTGTTGGATTATGACCGCAATCCTAAACTTAAAGACGCCAAGAAGCCAGATGGTTCGTTTATCGTGAAAGATCAAGCGGAGGTGCTTTCCGATGCTCGAGCCAGCGCCATTGCGATTGGGGGAACGCCAACGGATCGTCCTGAGGACATTGAAATTCATCCGAAAACAGGCGAGGTTTATATCGCGCTGACCAACAATAGTATTCATGGAAATTTCTTCGGGCAGATCATCAAATTGCGCGAGAAAGCAGATGATTGGACAAGCACCGATTTTCGCTGGCAGCCCTTTGCTGTTGGCGGTGCTCAGAGTGGCTTTGGCAGCCCAGACAATCTGGTGTTTGACCCTTACGGTAATTTATGGATGGTGACAGATTCCAGCACGTTGGGTAAGGACACGATTTACGACTTTCATGGTAACAATGCCATGTTCTTCTTCCCAACCGAAGGTCCAGACGCAGGCAAGGCATTCCGCTTTTGCACTGGTCCTAAAGACGCTGAATTGACGGGTCCTGTTTGGACTCCTGATGGCAAAACCCTGTTCTTGGCGGTTCAACACCCAGGCGAGGATTCACCAAGCCTCGATAACACCACCTCGAGCTTTGCTGCAAAACCTGGTATGAAAATACCGCGTCCGACATTGGTTGCCATTGAGGGTTTTCCTGGTTGGAAGTGAGGGTACAGATGAATCAACTTTTTGTTTCTAACGCCCCGTGGATTGTGGGTCGTCCAGCCCTTTTCGAGTACGCGCTCGAGGACTTTTTGGGCGAATTGGGTCGTCAGCGCCCTTGGACGCGCACGCATGTGCAACTATTTCTCGAGGGTCTGGATTCTTGGCTCGAGGGACAACTGAATTCCCCTGTCACTCTCGAGCAAGTCAGTCTCGAACTCGTTAAAAATTGGCTCGAGACTTTGCCCGTCAAGGATCGTCCCAATGCCCATGAAGCACTCGAGATGTTTGCCGAGTATCTTGTCAGTTGGGGGTGGCTCGAGTCGTGCTCTTGGTTGGTGGTTTCCAATATTCAAAGGTAACTTTTAAAGTCAAAAAAGATCGAACTGCTTTCTTGGCAGTTCGATCTTTTGGTTTCTCGAGTTTTAGGGTTGCAATTCGGTGATGGTTTCGGTGGTCGAAGTGAATCCAAGTTTGACGGTGACTTTGACGCCAGCAAAAGTGGTCAAGTACGAGATCGTGCTCATGCTGGTGGTTGTGCCACTCGAGCGCTCTAAACGTCCGTCGGGCAGGTAACTGTCTTCGCTGCTGGTCTTGGTAGGGTCAAAGTTGTAAGTAAAATCGTTTTTACGCACGGTTTTGGCGTAAGAATAACCGTTGATGGTGGCGTTGGTTTTAAAAATGTATTGCTCTTTGCCACCGCGTCCTTTAAACGTGCGGCTCGAGTTCACTTTCACGCTTAAAGCAGGTTTTTTCGCGTCATAGCTGACGTTGCGGTTGTATTCGCTGCTCGAGCCGACCAGGACAGCTTCGGTCAGTGGCAGTCCGTACAGTTGTTGGAATCGCGCCAGTTCGGCATTTTTAGCGTTGATGCTTTGGTTTTTTAAGGCGTTTAGGGCGTCCTGGCTCAAGCCTTTGGTGTCGTAAACAAAATCACTGACGTTGACCTTGCCGTCGCTTTGGTATACGCGGTTGAACGACCACTTAGCGGTTTGCTTGCTGGGTTTCTGACCGCTGTTGACGGTTGCGGTGGTGCTGGTCACGTTGACAGCGACAGTGCTCGAGCCGTCTTTGATGCCCACCACTTTTTCAACAATGACATTGCGGGTAGCACTGACGCTGGTTCCCAAGCCTTTTTTCAGGCTTTGCTCGAGTTTGGCAGGCACTTTTTTGCCTGCCTCGGCGACCAACACTGGCTCGAGGGGTACGGTTTTGGTCGAGATTTTTTGCGTGTACGTCCAGGTGGTGTTGACCGGCACGTTGAAGGTAAGGGTCGTTTGGGCGAAAGCTTGGCTCAAGACCATTAGTGCACTACTTGCAACAAGGCTGGTAAGTAAATAGGATTTCTTCATCCCATACAGTTTAAACCGCTTTTCGTTAGAAATTGATGCGGTTCAGATGCTTCGGATGAGTTAAATGTTTGCTCAAGTTTTTTACGCTTGACGGGTCATGCCCAAGTACAATTCTCTGACCCTGTCATTTTCGCGTAAGTTTGCGCCCGTTCCCTCGAGCACAATCTTTCCATGCTCGAGCACGTAGGCGTAATCGGCGATTGCCAAGGCTTTTTTGGCGTTTTGTTCGATCAGCAATACGCTTGCGCCCTCATGGTTGATTTTTTGAATCGCGTCAAAAACTTCACTGACAAATTTGGGCGCAAGTCCCAGGCTGGGTTCGTCCATCAAAAACAGTTTTGGTCGGCTCATCAGGGCGCGTCCGATGGCGACCATTTGTTGTTCGCCGCCGGAGAGTGTGCCTGCCAGTTGCTTTTGGCGCTCTTCAAGCCTAGGGAAGCGTTTGAAAACCTCTAAAATGGTGCTTTGTGCGTTGCTGGTTTGGTGGTACGCGCCGAGTTTTAGATTCTCGAGCACGGTCAAACCTTTAAACATGCCGCGTCCTTCGGGTACCAGGGCAATGCCACTGCGGGCGATGGTTTCGGTGTTTGAGCGTGCTAAGTTCTGATCAAAAAACTGGATGCTGCCCGTTCTTGGTTCATTCTCGAGTAAACCCATGATGGTTTTTAAGGTGGTGCTTTTTCCAGCGCCGTTCGCGCCCAGCAGTGCGACAATTTTTCCTGTCGGGACAGTTAAAGAGATTCCGCGCAGCACAAGCGTTTGGCGATTGTAACCAGATTCGATGTTTTCGAGTTTGAGCATTAAACTGCCACTTCCCTTAACGTATCGGCTTCTTCGCCCAAGTAAGCGGCAATCACGGCGGGATCGTTGCGGATTTCTTCGGGCGAACCGTCGGCAATTTTTCGTCCGTATTCCAGAACCACGATTCTTTCTGCCAACCTCGAAACCACCCAAATATCGTGTTCGACCAGCAGTATCGACAAGCCCAATTCTTTTTTTAACTCGAGTAAACGCGTGACCAGCTCATCTTTTTCGTCACTGGTCAAACCTGCCACGGGTTCGTCCATTAACAGCAATTTGGGTTCGCTGACCAGTGCCCGCCCGATTTCAACAATTTTTTGCACGCCGTACGGCAAATCCTTGACCCGACGATTTTTGTAGGGTTGCAACTCGAGCAATTCGATCATGGCGTTGGCTTGGTTGATCTGCCGGCTCTCAAATTTCGCCCAGGTTGGCGTGCCCAGCAGCGTGTGAAACAAATTGATTTTGAAATGCAAATGCCGTCCCAACAAAATATTCTCGAGGACCGTCAAGCCACCGAACAATTCGATGTTTTGAAAGGTCCTCGAGATACCAAGTCCAGCCACTTGATGCGGACTGAAACGGGTTAAATCGTGGCTGGTGTCCCCAGCATTAAATTTGATGTTGCCGGTTTGAGGTTTGTACAAGGCGGTGACACAATTGAACAGACTGCTTTTGCCCGCGCCGTTCGGTCCAATCAGTGCCAGTGTTTCGTTTTGTCCAATCACAAATGAAACATCGTTGACTGCCGTCACGCCACCAAAATGTAAACTTAGGTTTTGTACCTCGAGCAATACATTTTCGCCCACGCCAGCGTTGTTCTGGATGGTCATGCTCGAGCCTTTGGGTTGAATTCAGAAGGTTTTATGTTCATGTTGTTTTAAAAACCGAGGCACGCCTGTTTCCAAGGGTGCCTCGAGGTAGGGGTTTGAGGTTAGCGCTTTTTGTCGAACGAAACCCAACCGCCAACTTTGACAAAACCTGGTTTTGGAGCATACACGGCTTTGACCAGGAACACGCTGTTGTTGCCTTGGCGGTCGGTTGAACTGTACGAAATATTGGCGAACAAGCTGCCTTTCCAGTTTTTCAGGCTTTCCATGGCTTTGACAAAATCTGCACGGTTCAGGTTTGGACCGGTGCGTTTCAAACCTTCAACCAGCGGTTGTGCAAATGCCCAACCAGCCAGCATTCGGAATGGGTCGGCTTTGGTGGCGGCTGGTGACAGTTGTGACATGGCGAGCAAGGCAATGTCGGCTTTCAAGTCGCCTTTGCCCTCGGCTAGCAGCGCCGTTGGAAACGGTAGGAAGCTGGCGGCAATAGCACCGTTCCAGCCCGTTGCAGGACCAGCTTGGAACATGGCAGTGCCAGTCAGCACGCTCGAGGCTAGGATTTGAGGTTTGAAACCAATCTTTGCCATTTCACGCAACAAGCTGATGGCGTAAGCGTCGGCGGTGTACAACACGACGGCTTGCGCGTCACTTTCTTTGAGTTTCAGGGCTTGCAGCGCAAGGCTGGTTTCCGATGGTTCATGTGGAATCTTGGCAACCAAGGTCGCTTTGTCTTTTAGGACTGCAATTTCGTCCTCGACGCCTTTGGCACCCTCGAGACCAAAGCCTTGGTTGATATAGACCACACCAATGCGCTGTAATTTGAGGGTGTTGACCGCGTGGCGCAACAACAGAACGCTTTCGATTTGGTAATTGGTGTAGGTGCTAAAAATGGTGGGTGTGGCAGGTTTTCCATCTTTGATTTGACTGAACGCGGTGCTGCCCGTGGCAGGTGAAACCCACGGAATCGCGTTAGACCGAACATCCTCGAGAATGGCTAAGCCGTTGGGCGTGCCAACCCCGCCAACCAGCGCGAAAACGTTTTGGCGTTCGATCAGGTCTTTGACGACCAATTTGGTACGGGCTGGGTCGTAACCATCGTCGCGTTTTAAAAGTTCGATTTGTCGCCCGTGAATGCCGCCCGTCTGATTGACCTTGGCAAAATAGGCTTCAATGCCAAGCATGACCGTTCCCCAGACCTGCGCGGGTCCGCTGGTCGGTCCCCACGTCCCAATTTTAATTGAGTTGCTGGTGACACCAGTTGTATCTTGTGCCAGAGCCACTGCGGTCACGGCGGAAAGGGTTAATACTGCAAGTTTCGATTTTTTCATATGCTTTCTCCTTTTTATTTCACGGGTTAAACGCGGCGGGTTTCTTTCTCGCCGAGCAAACCATGAGGACGAACCACCAACACGACAATTACCAGTACAAAAGCCAGCGCCAACTTAAATTGAGGAACAAAATTACCAACGTAGGATTCAATAATTCCAAGTAAATACCCACCCAGCACCGCGCCAGGAAGACTGGTCATGCCACCAATCACGGCGGCGGCAAACGCCTTGTTGAGCGGGTCAAGCATGGCGTTTGGATTGAGGGTAATGGCGGGCGTTAACAGCAATGCTGCAACCGTTCCCAGAATGGCTGCTGCCGCCCAACTCGAGATCAGCACGGTGTTGACCGGAATCCCCAAGGCTTTTGCGACTTCAGGGTTTTGAGATACGGCACGCATGGCAAGACCGATTTTGCTTTTTTGCACGAACACGTATAGCGCCAGCATCATGACAAAGCCCATGGCGGCGATCAAAATTGAGTTTTTAGAAACCGTAAAACCCGCCAGTGTCCACGTGTCAATCACATCGACAAAGCCAGGCATTTGTTTGTTGTCCACGCCAAATAGCAACGACAACGCGCTGTTGGCAAACAATCCAAAACCGAGGGTTAAAATCAGCAAACCCATCGGGTCTTGGGCTTTGGCGCGGCGCATTAAAAAAGCGTAAAAGCCGCCTGCCACCAAGGCACTGGCAAGCAAACCCAGCAAGAATGCCAGCCACAACGGAAAACCGAATCTCGAGGTGAGGGTAAAAGCTAGAAAACAACCAAACAACGAAAATTCGCCTTGACCAAAATTAAGGACTTTGGAGGTGCGGTACAACAGCACCACACTCAGGGCGACCAGGGCGTAAATACTGCCGACCTCGACGCCAATAATCAGTAATCGAATGGCTTGCTCGAGACTCATGGTGTTTTCCAAGAACGCCTGATTTTTTGCCAACGTCCGTACAAACCTTGGCTTTCAAAAAGCATCACCAGAACAACCACCAGACCGTACAACAAGCCAGACCAATTGGCGGCTTGCGAGAGTTGATCTTGCAATGCCGTGACCAAACCGGCACCCAGAATGCCGCCGACAATGGTGCCGATTCCACCAATCACGATCATGCTTAAGAATTGGACGCTTAAAAGTAAGCCAAAACTTTCGGGTGAGACAATGCCCAAAAGCGGGGCGAACAACGCGCCGCCAACTCCGGCGTAAACGGCAGAAATGGCAAACGCTAAGGTTTTAACTTGTTCAACATTGACACCGCTGGTTTGGGCTGCCAGTTCTGCATCTCGGACGGCAACGAATGCCCTGCCCACGTGCGAACGAGCCAGGTTAAACGCCATAAAAATAAAAGCCAATGCGACCAACAAAACGATGTAGTAGTACCCGCGATCTCGAGCAAAGAGTTCTCCAAACAAGGCTCTTTTTTCGACGATCAACCCGCTGTGCCCACCGAACCATTCGCTTGGCGTGTTGGCGAAAAATTGTTGGACTGCCAATCCAAAACCACTGGTGGCAATTGCCAAATACGGACCGTGCAATTTTAAAGCTGGAATACCGACCAGAAAACCGACGGCGGCACACACCAAAACAGTCAAAACGAGTGCGAGCGGAAACGAAATAATTGGCGCAAATTTGGCTGCCGTATACGCCCCAATGGCAAAGAATCCGGCGTGTCCCAAAGAAATCTGTCCGGTAAAACCCACCAAAATATTCAAGCCTATCGCCACCAAACTGTAAACCATAAAAAGCGCCACAGGGTAGGCATAGGCTGGAAAAAATTGTGGCAGCAACAGCAAAAAAATCAGCATTAAAGCCAGCATCGTCCAACCTTGAGGCGAGGCGACCAGGCGTAAATCCCGTTCGGAGTGTTGATGCGTCATTGCCATAGGATTTTGAATACGCGTATCGTAAGGCTCATGCCAAAAGTTTGCAAGCGATCAATGCAAGATTGGCTCGAGTTTGAATCCCGATTCAAATTTGATCCCTGAACTTGCCGTAGCAGGTTTTTGCCGTGTCCTACAGTTGATAGTGCAGGTTATTGAATAAAAAAGTGCTCGAGTTTAAATCGAAAGTCGAGCAACTGATTTGGTAAAACAATTGAGGACGCTGACCATTTGCTTGTCAATTGATCAAGTCGCTGCTGGTCTCGAGATCGAGATTGGCTGAACCTGAGATCAAGATTTTTTGATCAAGCACTTTAAGGCTGGTTTTAAATTTGTAAGTGCTGTTTGACTTTAAGCTGGAATGCTCGAGTCTGCCATCTGCCAGATAAGTTTCTGTAGAATTGATGGTTGAAGCTGGAAACTCATATTCTGAAACCATTGATAATTCTTTAAACTCGAGCTTGGCGGTGTAACCGCTGGTGGTGGTTTGAATTTGAAACTCGAGTTGTCCTTGAGCACCAATATTAGTCAGGGTTCTTGTGCCGCTCACTTGGGCTTGGACTGTTCCAAAAACAGAATTTTCGAGCGTGTAATCGAATAACATTGGTTGGTTGATCTCAAAAGCCTGTCCGTAAACCGATGGAGTTGGGCTTGATAAACTGGTTTTTAGGTCTTGCTCGAGGCTTTCAATGACCGATTCGGTTACGCTTTTTGGTAGCGTTGAAAGGTCATACTTTAAAGCGTGCAGTCGGACCTGACCATTTGCCAAGTACGCCGTTGTGGTCGAGAATTTTAGCGTTTGGGTTGGAATTGTGAGGTTTCCAGTTTTTGTTTCAACCGTAGCGCTATTGGTCGCATCAACCACTCGAGTTCCGTCAGTTAAAACTTCGCGCACGGTTTCGGTCACGCTGGCAGCGGTCGTCGAATTGAAGTCTTTAAAGCCAGCCATAAAAGCCAGCCATAAAAGCATCTTGAAAGGCTTTTTTGACGGGCGTGCCGTCCTCGTTGCTGACGGTAACATCACTAAAACCGGTCTTGTTGACACTGAGCGACTTGTAATGGGTCACTGTGCCGACTGGCACGGTGTAATTTAGGGTTTGGGCGGCAAAAGCAAAGCACGAGAAGCCAACATAAAGCGCGGTGGTCAGAATCTGTTTCACGCTTTATTGTACGTCTCGAGTTAGAATTTCGTTCCTTAACTCATCACCGTTCCGCCATCAATGTTTAACCCCTGCCCTGTGATGGCAGCGGCTTGATTCGATGCCAGAAAAACCACCAGACTGCTGACCTCTTCGGGAGTCACCATTCGACCCATCGGTACGTCTTTCACCAAGCTGGCAACGGCGTCCTCTCGAGAGCGCCCCGTCTTTTGCATGATGTTCTGCACGGTTTGTTCAACCATTTCGGTGCTGACCCAACCAGGGCAGACCGCGTTGACCGTCACGCCAGTTTTGGCGTAATCGAGTGCCACCGAACGCGTTAAACCCAGCAGCGCATGTTTGCTGGCATTGTACGCGGCGCTGTAACGCAAGCCGTGTTTGGCGGCAATGCTGGCAATGTTGATTACACGCCCCCATTTTTTTTGCGCCATACCCTCGAGCGTGAATTGCATGAGGCGCATGGCGGCGTCCACGTTGATGCGTTGAATTTTTTGCCACAACTCTAGGCTGGTGTCAACAAATTTCACGCCCTGGGTGATGCCCGCGTTATTGACCAAAATGTCCACGCCACCAAATTCTGAAGCTCGAGATTTCAAGTCTTTTAGACTGGCATCATCGAGCACGTCACAAGGTACGGCTAAAGCTTTGACGCCCAAGTTTTGCAATTCGATTTCGAGCCGCCCGAGTTCACTAACACTTCGGGCGCTGACGATCACGTTTGCGCCCGACCGTGCCAGTTCGAGCGCGATGGCGCGTCCAATGCCTCGAGACGCGCCAGTGACCAAAGCGGTTTTGCCTGTTAAATCAATCTTCACGGTTCGATTATAACTTTACCGGTGCTCGCCCTCGAGAAGACATGCTCGAAAGCTTTTCCGGCATCCTCTAATTTAAAGACTTGTCCAACGATAGGTTTGACCGTGCCGCTCGCCAGAAGCGGGGTCATGAATGCGGTGGCTTCGAGAAAAATCTCTGGAACTTGTAACAGTGGTGTGAGCCAAACGCCGATCACGCTGACGTTCTTTTTCATCAACATGGTCGGGTTGAGGTTGGCTGGTTCGCGGCTGGCATTGCCAATCACCATCACCCGCCCCAAAGCGTTCATGAAGGTTGTGGCGCGGTCTTCAAAACCGTGACCACCCGTGACCGACAAGTAAATATCCACGCCGCGTTTGTTAGTCGCCTCGAGAATCAAATCGCGTAAATTCTCTGCGCCCGACAAGAACACTTGATCTGCGCCAAGGTTTTTGGCAATCTCGAGCTTTTCTGGGGTGCTGGCAATGGCAATCACTTTTAAGTTCATGGCTTTTGCCAGTTGAATGCTGGCAGTGCCAAGCGCTCCTGCTGCCGCCTCAACCAATACTGTTTCGCCTTCTTTGGCGTGCCCAAGCGTTTTTAGACTGAAGTAAGCCGTGTAATAACTGACAGGCAGTGCCGCAGCCTCTCGAGAATTGAGGTTTGCTGGGATCGGCAAGATTGCGGCGGCAGGAACAACCGCGTATTCGGCAAATGCGCCAGAACCACCGAGCGCCGCCACCAACTGCCCAAGCTCGAGGTGCGTGACACCCTCACCGAGTTTGTCCACCGTGCCTGCAAATTCCATGCCTGGCACAAATGGGGTGCGTGCTCGAGTGAGGTATTCGCCGCGAACATTCAGAATGTCGGCAAAGTTTAAACCCACACTTTGGACTTTGACGCGAACCCAGCCGGCTCGAGGTTCTGGGATTGGCATTTCGCTGATGCTCAGGACTTCAGGACCGCCGAGTTGCTGAACGTTGATGGCTTTCATGGTTTCAGACATGATTCATTGTACCGTTTTGAGTCTGAAAGAAATTGGTTTCAAGATCAATTGACTTTTAAGCATCTTGCATATATGCTATATGCAGATAACTATGAAAAACCTCAAATCCCAAACCGAACAAGAGTTCCTCGAGACTTACGACCCCAACATTTTCCCCCACCCCAGCCTCAGCGTGGACGTTGCCATGCTGACGGTGCGGCAACGATCCCTCGAGGTACTGGTCATCAAACGCACCGAACACCCCTTCAAAGACCGTTACACGCTGCCTGGTGGCTTTGTGCAAATGGATGAAACGCTAGACCAAGCCGCCGCCAGACTTTTGAAAGCCAAAACGGGTTTGGACAATGTTTTTCTCGAGCAACTGTATACCTTCGGCAGCTTAAACCGTGACCCCAGAACCCGCGTGATTTCTGTAGCGTATTACGCGCTGGTCAACACCGAAAGGCTCGAGGCGCTCGAAAACACCGACACCATCAGGCTTGCACGTGTCGAAGTGCCTTGGCTTGGCGAAGTCGGCGGCAATGTACAAATCAGGCTCGAGAAACAAAATCATGACCTGGCATTCGATCACGGCGAAATTCTGGGCACAGCCGTCAAACGTATTCGCGGCAAACTCGATTACGCGCCCATCGGGTTTCAACTTCTTCCCGAACGCTTCACGCTGCGCCAACTTCAAGACGTTCACGAAACAATCCTGGCAAGGGGAGTCAACAAAGACTCGTTCCGCCGTCGGATGCTCGCCAGTGAACAACTCGAAGCCACAGGCGCACTCGAGAGTGGCGTGGATTACCGCCCAGCCGAGTTTTACACTTTCAAATCACCCTCAGCACTTTAAGGAGCACCAACATGCCAATACTTTTTTACGGAACAAAAGAAGTCCCATACGGTTGCTTTTCCAACTTCAGCGCCCACAAATTCAAACTCGAGAATATTGAATGGCGCACCAGTGAACATTACTTTCAAGCCATGAAATTCTACCCGCACTGGGATCACATCAACGCCCTTCGAGCCATGCCAAGTCCCATGCAAGTCGCCAAAGCGGGACGCTCGAGAGCACGACCCCTGCGTGAAGATTGGGAAGAGGTCAAAGACGACATCATGCGAGCCGCCGTGCTGGCAAAATTCTCGCAAAATCTCGAGATTCAAGCTGTGTTGCTCGAGACTGGTGATGAAGATTTAATCGAGAACACCACCAAAGATCATTACTGGGGTTGCGGTAGCACAGGCACAGGAAAAAATATGCTCGGCATTATTTTGATGGAAACCCGCGAAATACTGCGCTCAAGACTGAAGGAAACATCATGAACAACAAAGCAATAGCCAATGACACCATGAAAATACTTGAAGCTGGATTTTTTCAAATTGGCGATGGAATTTGGGATATTCGCAACACCCTCGAGTTTGCAGTGCAAGACACCGAACTGTTTCTTGGTTCAGAACCCGAACTCGAGTTTGCAGGCACTGGAACAACCCAAACAAGAATTGAAGTCACCAACGAAACCTCGCTACAAGCCTTGGCGCGATTGGCTCGAGAAAACCTTGATGAAGTGCTTTGCCTTAATTTTGCTTCAGCCAAAAATCCTGGCGGTGGTTTTCTAGGCGGTGCTCAAGCCCAAGAAGAAAGTCTGGCACGCTCGAGCGGCTTGTACCCGTGTTTGCTGGCACAACAGGAGTTTTACAAATTTCATCGCAAGCAACAAGATTTGCTCTACTCGCACCGCATGATTTACAGCCCAGATGTTCCCGTTTTTAAAAACGATGCTGGTGAAAACCTTACGCCTTACAACGCTGCTTTTATCACCTGCGCCGCACCCAACGCGGGAGCAATCGCTAGCAATCAAGCCAACAGCATTCCACAAATCCCAGCCGTTCTCGAGCAACGTGCCAAGTTGGTACTTGGATTAGCAGCACTGAAAAAGCATCAACGACTTGTGCTTGGTGCGTGGGGTTGCGGCGTGTTTCGCAACGACTCCAACCTGGTCGCTCGAGTATTCAAAGATTTGCTCGAGAATCGGTTTAAGAATGTTTTTGAAGAGGTGGTTTTTGCTGTATATGACAGTTCTAAAGACAAATCTGTGTTCTCGGTTTTCGAGAGGGTTTTTAAGGAGTAAGACATGATTTTGTTTCGTCCAGTGGGATTGCACGAATTGCGTTTGATTGCCGACTCTGGTTATCGCACTTTTCCACCACGCCTTCCCGATCAACCCATTTTTTACCCAGTCACAAATTTCGAGTACGCCCGTCAAATCGCCGAAGGTTGGAACACAAAATACAACAATCCACCGTGTGGTTTTATCACTAAATTCACTGTCAACGACGAATACATCAAGCAATTCAATGTAGAAACTGTTGGTGCTCGAGAAAATACGGAACTTTGGATTCCAGCCGAGAACCTGACGGAATTTAATGCGAACATTGTTGGGAAGATCACAGTCGAGGCAGCGTATTACGGCACTGGTTTTGATGGTGAGATTGATCCAAAAACGAACCTCCCGCTCGAGTTTCTGAAAGGAACACCATGACCTCGTTACAACGCGCTCGAGTCAGCTTAGACGGTTTATCCATTGGAGATGCGTTCGGACAATGCTTCTTTTTCTCGAGTGGTGTAAACGAAGCAATTGCTGAACGCCAAATGCCAACTACACCTTGGCATTACACCGACGATACCATCATGGCGTTCTCGATTTATGACTCGCTCGAGAATCATGGTTGCATTGATGCAGACAAATTGGCGTTGATGTTCGCAAAACGCTACACCAACGATCCGGCTCGAGGGTACGGTGGCGGAATGCACGACACGTTGCGAGCTATTCAAAAAGGTGAACATTGGCAAAAAGTCACAACACAAGCTTTTGAAGGTATGGGTTCATTCGGAAATGGTGCTGCCATGCGAGTTGCACCACTCGGGGCGTACTTCGCCGATGATCTGGAGCGTGTTGTTTCAGAAGCAATCCTATCGGCTCGAGTGACCCACGCGCACACCGAAGGAATTGCTGGTGCGGTTGCGGTGGCAGTCGCTACGGCATTGGCTTTTCAAGGGCAAGTCTCAGGTCGAGAATTGATCGAAAAAGTGATTGAACTTACGCCTGAAAGCGAAGTGCGAAGCAAGTTGGCTCGAGCCACAAAATACACGGAGTACACCCCAATCGAAACGGCAATTCATCAACTCGGTGTGGGTTGGGAAGTTTCGGCACAAGACACAGTGCCATTCTGCATTTGGTGCGCTTCAAAACACCTCGAGAATTTTGTTGATGCCATGTGGTACACGGTCAGCGGTCTTGGAGATCGAGATACCACTTGCGCAATTGTTGGTGGAATTGTGGCGGCTCGAGTTGGGATGGAAGGCATTCCAAGTTCTTGGCGTGCTGCTCGAGAAGATTTGCAAATCTGGGAATCGACATGAAATACATCCAATGTCCAGCCGAAGCCAACCCGCACAATCTCGAGCCAACACTATTTCTGGCTGGTGGAATCTCGAGTTGCCCCGATTGGCAAACTGAACTAACAGCAAAACTCGAGCATACCAACTGGACGGTTCTCAACCCGCGCCGAACAGATTTTGATGCAAGTAACTCGAGCCTCGCAGAATCACAGATTGATTGGGAGTTTCGGCATTTGCGACTTGCCAGCGCGATTGCGTTTTGGTTTCCGCCCGAAACGCTCTGCCCGATCGCGCTCTACGAACTCGGTGGGCGCGCACAGGTCCGCGAACAACCGCTGTTCGTCGGCGCTCACCCGGACTACCAGCGCCGGCTCGACGTGCT
>JANMUC010000447.1:0-1158 GCA_031391225.1 Deinococcales bacterium | reverse complement strand
GGCAAGGACGGCAAGCACTTTCAGTACCGCGCTGGCGGTTTGAAAGGCAAGCAATGGGGTGTTGGCGTGCCGTTTTCTGGCGGTGATCGGGTGGATGTCGCCGTGCAGGTCGAAGAAAATCTTTGGCAGGGGAGAAGCAGCCTCGAGTTCAGTACCGTCAAAATGCGTTATCAATCCAGCCTCAAGCTGCTCGAGGAAGATTTGGATGGCGGTCTGAATTACCCGCGATTGGAAACAAAAATGACGCTCGAGAAATTGAAACTCGAGCCTGCTGCGGTGTTTGTAAATGGTGCGGCGCTCGAGTTTGTGGCTAAAAATTACCCAACCATTCCCTTACATAACTCGTCCGATTTTGTGCCAGCCATCACCCTGATTTCCATGCCTGAACTTGCACTGCTCGAGGCTTGGATTCTGGCAGGCATGCAACTCCAATTTGCCTTCACAGAACGCACTTTAACTGAACTCGAAAACCGCGAATCTTGGACGCTCGAGAAACTTAAAGCAGCCGAACAAGCCCGTAAACGCGGTGAGCAATTCTCAACCCATGTACTCGAGCTTTTAAACGAACTCCGTCCACTCGAGTTTAAACCAATCGAATCTTACCGCTCGAGTCCCAAACTGGTTGCCGAGGAAGCCAAACACTACCAGCTCGAGCGATTCTTACAAGCGTACCGTCACGCCGATGACACGGCATTCTCGAGGATTGTACGGGTGTTATTTGCTGGAATTGAAGTTGCAAAAGTGGCTCGAGAGACTCAAGGGCACTGAGTTATTTTTCGTAAATAATATTTTGATTGTTTTTCTGAAAAGTGTTTCCTGACGGTGTGATTTTTGATTTCTTGGAAACATAAATCGCCGTTGCATTCTGATTAAACGTATTTCTCGAAACTGAGACCGTGTTTTGGGTGTTCAAACTGATACCCCACTCGCTGCCCGAAATGGTGTTTTTGGTGATTGAACCCGAAGCGGAATCAAAAAATGACAATCCAGCGATTTTGTTTGATGTCAACAAATTGTTCTCAAATGAAGCAAATGCGTTCTCTGAAAGCTGAACACCTCGAGCTTGATTGAAAAGGAAACGACTGTTAATGACTTTTGCTTGTGCCGATTCCCAAAGTGACAAGCCGCTAGAGGCGTTTCGGTTAAATTGATTGTTAT
>JANMUC010000356.1:0-11466 GCA_031391225.1 Deinococcales bacterium | reverse complement strand
TTTCGAGCTACTGCGTAAGTCCTAAGCTAACAAATAGACAAATTTCTGGGTTGATTTTTCACTAAGAAAGCTTTCAATTACTGAAAATGCCTTCAAGCCTACCTCCTGATGTTGTGAAGTTTCATCAAAGTTTGATGGATCAACATCAAAGGAAATTCTGGGTTCTACATATGTTTGAGCATTTCTTTTTAAATCTTCTAATGAAAAAAATTCATTTTGTAATTTATTTTGTCGCTTCATATATTGATTTGCTCGCCAAGCAATGAAAACAGGTCCATAAATTTGCATCAGCGTAAAAATTAAACCGAAAAAAAACGCAGTGGCAATCCCAATTAAAGCCCACTCGTTGCTAGTAAATTGTTTACTAATGTTTGTGATATTCATCATTACACTATTTATTTTTGGAGACACAGAAGCTCAAAATGCCAATATCAAAAAATATGGGGTGAGCAAAACCCACCCCATCATCTCGAGTCTTTACCCTTCGACTTTTTTGCTGTTTGGCTTCTTAATAAACGGCATCATTTCCCGCAATTGAGCACCCGTCTTCTCGAGTTGCGTGTCGCTGGCTTCTTTGCGCCATTTGGTCATGTTTGGCTTGCCCTCGGCGCATTCTTTCAGGAAGGCTTTGGCAAACTTGCCGTTCTGGATTTCTTTCAAAACTTGCTTCATACGCTTTTTCGTGCCAGCGTCAATAATGCGTGGTCCGCTGACAAAATCGCCGTATTCGGCGGTGTTGCTGATGCTGTGGCGCATCCATGACAGACCGCCTTCAAACAGCAGGTCAACGATCAGTTTGGTTTCGTGCAGGCATTCAAAGTACGCCATTTCGGGCGCGTATCCAGCTTCGGTCAGGGTTTCAAAACCGGCGGCAATAAGCGAGGTCAAACCACCGCAGAGCACGGCTTGTTCGCCGAACAAATCGGTTTCGGTTTCTTCGCGGAAGGTGGTTTCGATCAGTCCCGCTCGAGTTCCTCCGATGCCTTTGCCATATGCCATCGCCAGTTCGCGGGCATTGCCGGTGGCGTCTTGGTGAATGGCGAACAAACTTGGCACGCCTGCACCCTCAACAAATTGACGGCGCACGAGGTGTCCGGGTCCTTTTGGTGCGACCAGGAACACGTCCACGTTTTTGGGTGGTTTGATGGCTTTGAAATGAATGTTAAAGCCGTGCGCGAACACGAGCGCCTTGCCTTTTTTGAGATTTGGTTTGATGTCGTTTTTAAAAACATCGCCTTGGAATTCGTCTGGAATCAAGACCATAATCACATCGGCGCGTTTAACCGCATTTGGCACGCTGTCCGTCTCGAGTCCTGCGGCGCGTACTTCGGCTTCGGTGCTCGAGCCTGGACGCAATCCGACAATCACTTTCACGCCGCTGTCCTTCAGGTTTTGGGCGTGGGCGTGACCTTGGCTGCCGTAACCAATGATGGCGACGGTTTTCTTGGCGAGAGGTTCTAAACTTGCGTCTTTGTCGTAAAAAATCTTCATAGCCATGTTATGTACCTTCCCTATCTGTTGTTATTTCCAAACTTGTTCTCGAGGATTTCTCGAGAATTTGGTATACCAATAAGTGTACCAAATTTTTTGGTTTCTTAAAAATCCGTGCGCAATCGGGCGTACATCACCGTGTCTTCAAACTGATCGCCTTTGAGCAGATCACCGCGCATGACACCTTCAAACTTCATTCCGATCTTCTCAAGCACCCGCCCACTGGCGGGGTTGCGGGGGTAATGACCAGCTTCGATTCGGTGTAACTCGAGGGTTTGAAAACCGTAATCGAGTACAGCGCTGGCGGCTTCGGTGGCAAAACCCTTTCCCCAATAATCCACGCCGAGCCAGTAACCCAAATGTCCGCGTTTGTGTCTGGCATTCACATCAAGTCCAATGCCGCCAATCAAATGACTGGTGGCTCGAGTGCAAATTGCAAACTCGTTGTGTTCGCCGCTTGCAAATCGCTCGAGAATACGGTTGATGCGTTCAATTCCCCAACCTTCAGGGACTGGATGTGGAAACGAAAGTGTACCGTCAGTGACTTCTTTTGGCGCAATCAAACGCTCGAACTCACTGGCATCCTCGAGTTGGAAGGCTCGTAAAATCAATCGTTCAGTCTCGAGGGTTGGCATTGTGGCTGGCATCATAAACATTCCTTGAATATGGCTCGAGGTATGGTGTGACTTTGGCTTGCAGAATTTCGATCAGTTTCTCATCCATGAATTCAAAATCATCAGGAATTCCCAAAGTAATCATGCGTTCAGACTCGAGCAGCTTGCCGAACATGGTTTTGAGGGCTTTTGCATGACGTTTTTCCATCACGAAGATAATCTCCGCCCATTCAACATCGTCCCTCGAGATAGGATTTTCGGCATCTTTTGCCGTGCCAGCAGTGCGATCATCTATTCCAGACGCTCCAAAGAAAACCGATTCAGCCGTTGGGCTTCTCAACCTGTTTCTGGCGCAAACAAAAAGTACGTTAATCGTTGGCAACGCCTGTCAACGGATTCTCGAGCGCCTGTGATTCGCCGTCAAAATACACCTGGCTCGGCATGTCAGCATTCGATCCTCGAGTCAATGCCACACGACCCGTTCGCATGGTTTCAACAATTCCAAACGGACGCATTTGCTCAATGAACGCAGAGATTTTACCCTCGTCACCCGTGACTTCAAACACGTAACTTTGCCGTCCGACATCCACATTTCGGGCGCGAAAATCTTCGGCAATCTGCCGAATCTCGAGCCTGTTTTCGGGTGTGACACGGACTTTCACCAGCACCAATTCACGATCCACGAATTTTTCGTGCGCGTGATTGATGACTTTTAAGACATCCTCGAGTTTCTCGAGTTGGCGTTGAATCTGGTCTGCCATGCTGTCGGGCGCTTCGGAGATAAACGTCATCCTCGAGATGCCCTTGGTTTCGGTTGCACCGACCGAAAGCGAATCAATGTTGTAACCGCGCCGCGCAAAAAGTGAAGTCACTCGAGTCAGGACGCGCGGTTCGTCACGTAAGAAAGCGCTAAAAATGTGTTTCATCGGGTCACCGCGATCTTCTCAACCTGGGCGTTCTTCGGATCGTCGTCGAGCATTTCGTCCAAGCCCTTGCCAGCAGGAACCATCGGGAAGACGCTGTGCTCGTTCGGCACGCGCACCTCGAGCACCGCAGGACCATCGGCTGACAGCCAAGCTTTAATCGCAACCTCGAGTTCGGCTGCCGTGGACGCGGTAAAGCCTGGGATGCGATAAGCGCTGGCAAGAATCGCAAAGTCAGGGTTGGAATCCTCGAGATAGACTTCCGAATAACGCTTGTCGTGGAACATTTCCTGCCATTGGCGCACCATGCCCAAATAACCGTTGTTGATGATCGCAAACTTCACGGGAATGTCGTACTTTCGCAGCGTCGCCAGTTCCTGAATCGTCATCTGACTCGAGCCGTCACCCGCAATGCCAATCACACGTTTGCCCGTGGCAATGCTCGCACCCATCGCGGCTGGAAGACAGAAACCCATCGTGCCAGCGCCGCCAGAGTTGAGCCACAAACGCGGATGCTCAAACGGGTGTTCTTGAGCCGTTAACATTTGATGCTGTCCCACATCCGCCACCACAATGTCATCGCTGGTCAACGCATTTGAGATCGTCTTGATCGCACTTGCAGCGCCCCACTCGTCACGCTTTGGCTTCCGCGCCTTCCAATCCTCGAGACTTTCCCACCATTCAGGCGTCTCGAGCTTGGTGATTTTTGCCGCCATCGCCTCGAGTGCGGCGGCACTGTCGGCAAGAATGGGCAGGTAGGCTGGAATCAGTTTGCTGTGCTCGGCAGAATCAAGGTCAACGTGGATAATCTTGGCATTCTTGGCAAAGCGACTGGTTTTGCCCGTCACGCGGTCATCGAAACGCATTCCGACGCCAATCAAGACATCGCACTGACTGATCGCACGGTTCGCGGCGACGCTACCGTGCATTCCTGGCATTCCCAGCCATTGCTTGTCACTGGCAGGGAAGTTCCCCAAACCCATCAGCGTCGTGATAACGGGCATTCCCGAAGCCTTGGCGAATTTGTACGCCGCTTGGGAAGCATCACACGCGCCGCCACCCAAAATCAGCACAGGCTTTTTCGCGTTCTTAATCAACTCGAGCGCCTCGAGAATGTCTTTTTCTTTAGGCTCGAGCCGCGCCGCCTTGGGTTTGGGTTCGACAATAGGCGCATTGGTTTGAGCTTGTTGAATGTCTTTGGGAATGTCTACCAAAACAGGTCCTGGACGACCTGACAACGCAATCCGAATTGCTTCGGCAACAACCTTACTGACATCATCGGCACTGCGAATCAAAAAATTGTGCTTGGTGATCGGCATGGTGATGCCCGTAATGTCAGCCTCTTGGAAAGCATCCGTGCCAAGTAGCGTACTTGGAACATTGCCCGTAATCGCCAAAATCGGCAAGCTGTCCAACATCGCATCGGCAAGCGCCGTCACAAGGTTGGTCGCGCCAGGTCCACTGGTCGCCAAGCACACGCCCAAACCACCCGTCACTCGAGCATAACCCTCTGCGGCATGACCGCCGCCCTGTTCGTGACGCACCAGAATGTGCTGGATTGGACTGTCGTAAATCGCGTCGTAAATTGGCATGATCGCGCCGCCAGGGTGTCCGAACATGTGCCGAACCCCGTGAGCCTCGAGCGTTTTCAAAAGTGCTTGTGAACCTGTCATGGATGCCTACCTTTCATGAATTCTCGAGAGTTTAAAGAAAAGACCCTCGGGTGTTTGCCGAGGGTCGCTTGAATCCGAAAAACTGGAATTACGCCGCGACCCTCGGTTGTACGAGGACTACTACGACTAGAATAATCGCGGAAGAAAAGTTCATTACTGGTAAAGCGTAGCAGGGTCAGGGGAAGCCTGTCAAGCGAAAAAATGCGACGCTCGAGATTTTGCACAAAAACCAAGGTTTCAGCTCAAGGTGAATTAAGTTGTTGCATCATTTGACTTACGCGGTCATAAAATCTAGCAAAGGATTGAGACTGACAAGCACTTTGTAAATCAATTGTTGCAGCTAATTTTTCTTGATGAATTGTCGGGCTGTAACTGCCCATTTTCACATTCAACCAACCCTTTGCATCTCGAATATTTTCTGGATTGGGAGGTGGCATGATTGTGTCTGGTAAGCCATATTTTCCCTGCAAAGATTGAATACCTGCCAAATACCAAGCCTCAAATTCTTTATTTGCAACACAAATCACTACAGAAGTATCAGCTCGAGCTTGTTGAGCTTTTTCTCGGAGAAGTGTTCCTAATTCTGCTGGGCAATCGTCGTCCGCATCAAGAACGATCAGCACAGCCCCGTTCACACCTTTTGCCTGAAATTCAATATTCGCTAGATTCAGGATGCGCCCAAGCTCATCTTTTTTTATGCTTCCTTTGTTTATCCGCGTAGCTTCAGGGGCAAGGAAATTGTAAATTTGAAGTTCTTGAGCTATACGACGTAATAATAAGGGGACTGTTTTAACCTCACCGTGTCCTTCAACCACTGAGTAAATCATGAACATCAAATCATCCCTCGAAGAGTTGTGCCGATTGTGCGATTTGACGTTTTTTAGGAAGTTGCGGTTGTAGCTTATTCAAACGCAGTAATTCTCCTACAGTATACAAATGATCTCGCAATGCTGCTTTACCAACTTGATCTAAACCGCCAATTTGTGTATTCCCTTTGTCAGCAATTACCGCAAGAATTGAATCTGCATGAATATTTTTATCATCTAGTAATTCTGGGCTATGACTGGTGACAAGAACTTGAGTATTCTGACTGGCAGCACGCAAAGAATCGAGCAAGACACCCACAGCACCTGGATTAAGCGCTGTTTCAGGTTCTTCAATACCAACTAAGCGAACTGGTTTACTACTACCTGCAAATTGAAATAATGCCACCAAAATCCCAAGAACGCGCAATGTACCATCAGACATATTAATGGCTGGGAATCGCCAAAGGTCTTTTTGTCCTGCAACACGTTGTCGGAATTCGGGAGCTTCAAGACTACCGTAAACAATTTTTTCGACACGCTCAACACCAGGTACAATTCGTCCTAAAAATTCCCAAATTAGTTGCAATGTCACTTGAGAATTCTTCTCAAGATTACCTAAAACGCTAGCAACATTACGTCCATCACGCTCGAGATAGTCTTTTGGATTTGGTCTTTGTGGAGTTTTAATTAATTCTGGGTTGAAATTATGAAATCGCATTCCTAGAAGGGCATCATAAACGACGCGAAATTCAGGGAAGCCAGATATGTTTACCAGATAAAAACGATCATCAAGTACGGCAGGTGGTATACTAATTGAACTTGATTGAACAGTGCCATTTTCAACTGCGTAGAAATGTTTTTTTGCTGGTTGATCATGTGTAACAATATGACATTCCTCTTTTTGGATAGTATACCCACCACCTTGCCTTGCCCCAATTCTAAAACTAAAACTAGCATCAGCGTTATTCAAGGCAAATTCGAGTTGAATCGAAAAATGAGTAGGATGTCCTCCTGTACGACGACGCACTTCGTTGATACCTCCGCGTTCTTGAAGAGCATTATCCAAGCCATTCTCTAGTGCATCTGAAATGAAACGCAAGCCGTCAAGAAAATTGCTTTTCCCTGCTCCATTTGGTCCAACCAAAATTGTCAGAGGTTGTGACAAACGAACATCACATGAACCAATACTTTTGTAATTTTTCATAACTACCCGTCGCAAAAACACACTTGACGAATTAGGCGGAATGAGGCTAGTCATAATGGCAGTCTAATACAAAACATTCAGTTGGGCTTCGGGAAAGAATCTATTTGGGAAAAACTCGGCAAAATTAAATTGTAACTGCACTCGAATAGCCTCGCCGACAATCCCACCTTAACCCTTAAATCTTGAGATGGCAGTTTGCCAGTGTCAATACCTTCCGTCAGAGTAATTCTCGAGTGAGCACCGAACCGCGCTTTAAATTGCCAGTTCCGTTTTTATGCTTCACCTGTTGCAAAACCTGTTAAATGACGGGCTGACGGTGGTTGAAACCCAAGCACAATATCCTCGGCTGGAACTCCAAATTCCATCAATTCTGAGGCAATTTCGCGGTCTGTGTTGTTTTGCTGAATCCAAATTTTGTTCTTCTCGAGACTCAGATGCAATGGAACAGAATACACGCGCCTCGAACCTTCCCAACCCATTCGCAAAACTTGGTATTGGTCGTGTTCTGTATCAAATAAAAGTTGGTAACTGCCACTTTGTTGAGCATTGCGGCTGGTGACAAATTCGGTTAAGAGTTTTTGGATGATGGTTCTGTATTGCTCGAGTGTTGCCATTTTACGACCTCCTCGGTGATTGGGTCAAAGACCATAAGATTGATTTGGTGCTTGCGAATAATGCCCTGAGTGAATGGCAATTGAAAAAATGTAGTAAAAACTGTCCCACTGATTGCCAAATACAATTTTCTGTTTGGTTCGGTTTCCTCGAGAATATATTGGTAATTGAGAAATTGCCCAAGGGCAGC
This sequence comes from Deinococcales bacterium, assembly GCA_031391225.1. Classification (GTDB taxonomy): domain Bacteria; phylum Deinococcota; class Deinococci; order Deinococcales; family JAAFIG01; genus JANXTZ01. The sequence continues at coordinate 3,953 of JANMUC010000356.1, read as the reverse complement.
GTGGAATTCGTTTGGAACGCTGTCACGCAAAAAACTTTTAACTTCAATCGCAATCCGTTCGCCGTTGCGTTCTGCGGCTAGAATATTTTCGGCGGCTAAATCTATTTCGTAGTTGACACCACCAAAGTTGAGGTAATACGGGTCGTTTGTGACGTTCCAACCCGCTTTCTCGAGTGCGATTTTAACGGCTTTATGGTATTTGTCTTTTGCCATTTCAATCGATCCTCGTTTGTTTAAAGTTTAGTACAAACCCCGAATCTGAACAAGTTGATTCAGTTTTGAAGTGACCGAAGTTTTTAGCAACGTTTCAAGTACCATGAAATTCCCACACCAAAAGCGAGAATTTCATAGTAAGTCAAGGCATATTGTAGTCTTGTTTCACTCGTATTTTTTTAAGCCATCAACCAAATCAGGCATTGACAACAGCGCTAAAGTTTTCTTAAGCCCAAGTGCAAACATCAGCAATTGCAGCAACTCTTTGGTGGTTTTCCAACCGCCACCGCCAACCTCGAGTTTCTGGTTTGAGCCTTCAAATTTTACTTCTGGCACAAAAGTCATGAAAATGTTGGTGGTCACGTGTTGTGGTTCAGGTGTGATCTGCAATTCAGTCACCCAATTCCAACCGAGTTCAGGATTTGTGGCATGTGAACGCTTGTGTGTGGGCATCTCGAGCGTGGGTTCAAGGGGGTTGTTTTTATTTTGAGGATCGAATAGCGCTGATATATTCAAGCGAAATGGCAAAGACTTGGATTCTAAAACTTGGTTTTCGACACGACGTTGATACAATCCATTTCCCTCTCGAGAAAACGTTTCAACATGCTTCTTTGACGGGTCAATTAACCAAATTTCTGCGGCTCGATGTTTTTGATACATGGCGAGTTGCTGCGTACAATCGTAATCTCGAGAATCGCTTTTCAGGACTTCAACAATCAATTCGGCTGGTCCATCGTAATGGTATTCGTGGGTGCGGTTTGGATCGGGTTTTCCCACGTACAAATCGGGCATCAAAATGTCGTCACCGCAACGCATAACATAGCCATAACCCCAGGTTTCAATCGGCATACCTGCTTGCTCGAGGTTTGAAAATCCAACCTGCAAAGCTTGACGAACCTGATGATGTTCCCACCAATCGGCAACTTCACGATCGAACAAATCAAACTGGCATGGTGCTGGATTTGGTTGTTGCTGCGCCCAAACCTCGAGTTGTGTCATTTCTGTTGGTGCGCCGAGTTGTGAAAGTGCCAACTGCCACTGGGTTAACTCAGCAAGTTCGAGAAACTTTTTGATGTTTGTGCTTTGCAACAACAATTGCAGCATTCCTGCTGCACCGTCTGGGTTTCGCCCGACGATAACCGTTCTGTTGAAGAGTTCGATCTTGCGTTCTAAATCTTGCATTGTCACCACCCTCGAGTTTTGTTTCAGAGAAAAGTTTAAGCCCTGTTCAAATGTTTGGCGAGCAACTGTCGAAAAGTCACAACCTCCAGATGATTTTTGGTCATCAAGGAAGCACCAGTATCGCCCATGTCTTCACCCTGCCAAATAACCATTCCTGATGCTTGGGAATGCCAGGGAATCAAAAAGTGTTGCCGCAAAAACTCGAGCCATTCTTGGGGTGAATGGGCTTTGTCAGGATGGCTCGAGCAAAGTTTAGAACCGTCTATGCTGACCGTCCAAGGGCAGTACAATTCTGGTGCACTTGTCGCTGCACGGTTGTAATTGCTGTAAACCTCAACATTGTTTGCTTGATCTGAGGCGCAATACAAACCATCTTGACCAAGTTCAAGAGCAACGGCTTCACGGAACGAGTCGGGAAAGTGTTTTATCAGGTCAATTCTTCGTTGCCCATGTCGAACGCGAACAAAAGCTTGTTCGCTGACTGTCTTCGGGTTTCTCAAAGGCGATAGCCATGATTTGACACCATTGTTCAGATGTGAATTTCGCGGGTGTACCACTACGGTACTCGTCCTCGAGTCGCTGTAAGGCTCTGAGTCCAGTGTTGGTGGTTTGAAGCCATCGGTTGCGCCAAAGGCGGATGGTGCGCGTGCTGAGGTTATTCTCTTTTTCGTGATGCGTTTATGGTTTTTGGTTGTGTAGGGCGAGGAGTATGTTGATTCTAACAATGGTTTGTTGTGGTGTTTTGAAGGCTGTGGAGAGGTTCTGAAGTTCTAAGAGTTCGTCTTCGGTTCGTTTGAATTCGGGTGCTGGACGTGCCATGAACCCAGTTTAACCTGTTAGAAATGTTCACTTACTGTCTTCGCGTTATTGGTACTTGGCCCAAGTACCTCGAGCGTCTCAAGCCGAACGCGCGTATCCCAACAGATACGGTTCCCTCAATCCCGGCGCGCTTCGCGTACAACCATCGGAACTCGTCCGTCCCCACCCGAGCGCGGAGCGCCTCGAACTGCTCGAGCGCGTGCAACTTCACCATGCGCCTCGGAGCTGTCGTGCAATCGGATTTGAACACGCAGCGTTTCTTGTGGGACGGGAACAACCGTCACAACAATCTTTCGCGTCTCGAGGCAGGTTCAAGTACACGCTGATTCGAGGGCTGTGTACTTGAAGACTTCGGGCTCGGTCACGTCAAGCTCGAGCAATTTCTTGAACAACACCGCGAGATGAGGTGTGCGCATGTGCGCCTCGAGTGCAGCCTCGCTCGCCCATTCCTCGATGAAGGTGAAGTCCGTCGGAACGGATTGGTTGTGCCACAGCTCGTAGCGCAGACAGTCCGGCTCGCGGCGCGTGGGTTCGATCAGGGCGCATAGCGTCTCGCGCAGCGCCTGTTGCTGCTCGGGGCGAGCGGTGAAGCGGGCAATCATCCTCACGGGTTCGCTCATTTCATTCCTCCGACGCGCTCGCGTGAAAGTTCAAAGTCCTCGAGCCTGACCCAGCCGCCGTCTTGATGGCTTTTCAGGGCTGCCGCGACCGCCAGCGCCGCCGCGTGACCGTCCTCGAAGGTCGCGTACCCAGGCTCAAGACCCTGTTGCAGACCCTGATGCTCGAGGCTGGCGTAGAACGCACGGATGGCGTTCAGGATCGCGTCCGGGTAGCCTTCCGGGTGTCCAGCGGGATAGTGCGCCATCTTTGCAGCCTCACTCGAGAGCAACACCGATTTCCGCAGCACCTCGTTCGGACGGTCGCGGTGTCCCAGCACGATTTCCTCAGGGGTTTCCTGGCTCCAGCGAGCCGAGCCTTCCGTACCGAACAATTCGAGGCACAGGTCGTTCTGGTGACCCGCGTAGACTTGCGCGACCTCAAAGTTCGCGCACACCAGTTCGCCGTACTCGACCAGCAAGGTGGCCTGGTCTTCGGTCTGCACCGTGAACGGCGTGCCGCGCTCGCTCGAGTTTGCGAAGGTCTGCACCTCTCCCGAGGGCCGATAGCGCGTCTGGTGCATCTGCGCGAAGCGTGCGAACACCCGCGTCGGCTCGAGACCCGTGACGTACCGCGTCAGGTCCAGGACGTGCGAGCCGATGTCCCCGACGGTGCGCGTCTCGGATGCCTTCGCCTCGAGCCGCCAGTTGTAATCGTCACTCTTGAGCAACCAGTCCTGGAAGTAGCACCCCCTAATGAAACGGAGCTCGCCCAGGTCGCCGCGCCGCACGCGCTCGCGCAGTTCGCGCACCATCGGGTAGCCCCTGTAGGTGAAGTGAACGGCGTGTCGGAGCTTGGACGCTCGTGCGAACTCGAGTTGCCGTCTCGTCTCGAGCGGTGTCGTGCCCAACGGTTTCTCGGAGAAGACGTGCTTGCCCGCCTTCAGGGCTGCGAGGTTGACCTCGAGATGCACGTCGTTCGGAGCGCAATCGTGAACCACCGTCACGGCGGGGTCGTGCATCGCCGACCATGAATCCGGGTATGGGCGCAGATTGAAGCGTTGCGCGGCTTGCGCCGTGTGTTCGGGTGTTGCCGCGACCACGCCCGCCACCTCGATCCCAAGCCGCCGCAGCGCCTCGAGA
>JANMUC010000351.1:0-21315 GCA_031391225.1 Deinococcales bacterium | reverse complement strand
GCTCGAGGCGGATTTGCTCGAGATTTTTGAGGCTTGCGTCGATGGAACGCTGGGCAAACTCGAGATCAAATGGAAGTCTGGGGCGTGTGCCACAGTGGTGGCTGCCAGCCCAGGTTATCCAGCCTCGTACCCCAAGGGATTGGCGATTACTGGACTCGAGCAGCAGTTTGAAAACGCCTTAATTTTTCATGCGGGAACAAAACTCGAGGGTGAAAAAATCGTGACCAATGGCGGGCGTGTTCTCAACATTACGGGCATTGGTGAAAACCTCGAGCTTGCCTTGAAGAAAGCTTACGCGGCACTCGAGCACATAAAATTTGAAGGGATGCAGTTTCGCCGTGACATTGGCAAAACCGTGTACAACAACGCTTTACCTACCACAGTTCCTGTTGCCGAAAAACCCGTAAGTTCTTACGCTTCTAGCGGTGTGAACATCGCCGAAGGAACTCGAGCTGTGCAACTGATGAAAGAGGCGGTCAAAAGTACGCACGATGATCGAGTTTTGGCGGGTGTGGGCGCGTTCGGTGGGATGTTTGATGCAAGTGCTTTAAAAAACCTCGAGACTCCAGTGCTTGTTGCCAGTACGGACGGCGTTGGCACTAAAACCAAAATTGCCGCCAAGCTCAATCTTTGGGACGATATTGGCGCAGATATTGTCAATCACGGCATCAACGACATTTTGGTTCAAGGTGCGAAACCCTTGTTTTTCATGGATTATATTGCTGCCAGCAAACTCAGCGCGGAACTGGTGGCGCGAATTGTCTCGAGCATGGCACGGGCTTGCAAAGCTGCAAATTGCGTGTTACTGGGTGGCGAAACCGCAGAAATGCCGAACGTGTATCTCGAGGGTGAGCTTGATGTCGCGGGAACAATCGTGGGCGTAGTGGATCGCAAAAACGCGGTTGACGGCTCGAGCATTGCTGTGGGTGATGCGATTTTGGCGTTTCCTTCGAGCGGCTTGCACACCAACGGTTATTCTCTGGCGCGTAAAGTCCTCGAGCAGCACAATTGGTCTGAAGCTCGAGCCGATTTGAACGGCGCGAGTATTGGGCAAGCCTTGCTCGAGCCACACAGGTCGTACTTGGATCATGTCTCGAGTTTGCAAAATGCTGGAATAACTATTCACGGCATGGCACACATCACAGGCGGAGGCTTGTGGGACAACGTGCCAAGGGTTTTACCTGAAACTGTCAGCGCGGTTTTTACCAGGGGTTCGTGGGTTGCACCACCGATTTTTAAACTGATTGCCACCCTTGGCGCGATCAATGAGCACGAGTTGTTTCATGCCTTCAATATGGGCATTGGTTTTATCGCGGTTGTTCCCAAAGAAGATGCTCAAAAAGCACTCGAGCTTCTGAAAGACGAATGTTATTTGGTTGGTGAAATTCAAACTCGAGCCACCGAAGCCGTTGTGTTGGTCTAAAACGTAGGGGATGGTTTCAGAGTACAGAAAATTGCTTAATTGGCTAATCTTAGCTAAGATAATCGTTGAGGTGAAAACATGCCCAGAACGCTCGAGAAACCCAAACCGAGAATTGTCAACATGCACGAAGCCAAAACCAACCTCTCTAAACTTGTAGAAGCTGTTGAAAACGGCGAAAATATCGTGATCGCCAGAAACGGAAAACCCGCTGTTCAACTGACTCGGCTTGAACAAAAGCCTTCAACTTGGTCAGCCAAAATGCTAAAACATTTAAAAAAACGCAACCCCAATGCGCATCTCGAGGTTGATCCATTCCCAAGAATTCAAGAATTGGATGACTTTCGTGATCCTTTCGAGGAAAAAGAGTCGCTTAAATAATGCGGTATTTACTCGATACGGACATTGTCAGTTTGTATGCTCGTGAACACGATGCAGTCAGTGAGCGGTTAACGCAACAAACACTGGATTCTTTGGCTGTCAGCAGCTTGACGTTAATGGAAATAGAATTTGGTTTTGCGAAAAATCCTGCCAGTCGTCGCAAATTCGGAACACGAATTTTTGATTTGATTGCGGAAATTACGGTTGTGCCATTTGCAAATACTGAAGCGCGAGTCACAGCAACCATTCGAGCGGAACTTGAACGCATTGGTCAGCCCATTGGAAAATATGACGTGTTGATCGCAGGAACAGCCCTGGCACTAGGATTTGTCATGGTCACAGCAAACACCCGCGAATACTCGAGGGTGACGGGTTTGCGTTTTGAAGATTGGAGCATTTCCGAATGAGTTTGAGCAGTATTTCCCCAATAGATGGTCGTTACGAAAACGCCACCAGCAGCCTGTCCGAAGTGCTGTCCGAACACGCCCTGATGAAATACCGTGTCAAGGTCGAACTGGGGTGGTTGCGCTATCTGGCAAATTCTAAACTCGAGGGCATTCGCGCCATCTCGAGCGAAGAGAATGCGTTTCTTGACGAGTGGCTGGCATCGTATTCGCTCGAGGATTCGGATTGGATCAAACACATTGAAAAAACAACCAAGCACGATGTCAAAGCTGTCGAGTATTACATCCGCGAGAAATTGCAAGTCTCGAGTTTGATTGAACTGGGCGAATTCGTGCATTTTGCGTGTACCAGTGAGGACATTAACAATTTAGCATACGCGATGATGCTGTGCGATGCCGTCAAGAATCATTGGTTGCCTGCCGCGCAGAACATGGTCAGTGCCGTCGAAAGCTTAGCAGTAGAAACCCGCAGCTTACCGATGATGGCGCGAACCCACGGGCAACCCGCGTCACCAACCACCCTGGGCAAAGAATTGGCGGTCTTTGTTTACCGTTGGCAAAGACAATTAAAGCAAATCGCCCGTCTCGAGTATTTGGGCAAATTTGCGGGTGCAGTCGGGAATTTTAACGCCCACACCAGCGCGTATCCTGACGCAAACTGGCGCGAATTGGCTCGAGATTTTGTCGAGAACACGCTTGGACTGACTTTCAATCCGTTAACCACTCAGATTGAATCACATGATTACATTGCCGAATTATTCCACGCCACAAGTCGTTTCAACCAAATCGCGCTGGGTTTCGCGCAAGATGTCTGGCAGTACATCAGCGTTGGTTATTTCAAACAACGCGTGATCGCTGGTGAGGTTGGATCATCCACCATGCCACACAAGGTCAACCCTATTGATTTTGAAAATGCTGAAGCCAATTTTGGTTTGGCAAATGCAACCCTGAATCATCTTGCATCAAAACTGCAAATCTCGAGGTTGCAACGTGATCTTTCAGACTCGAGCGCACTGCGAAATATTGGCGTTGGGATCGCACACGGCATGATTGCACTCTCCAGTTTGAGTCGCGGCATCAACAAACTCGAGGTGAACCAAAGCGCGATTCAAGCCGATCTCGAGCACGAATGGGCACTGTTAGCCGAACCTGTGCAGACTGTGATGCGCAAGTACAACCTTAAAAGCGGCTACGAACGCATGAAAGATTTAACACGCGGTGAAACCGTCACCGAAGCCATCATGCACGAGTTCATTCAAAGCCTCGAGATTCCCGAAACAGACAAAAAGCGTCTGCTCGAGTTGCGCCCAGAAACCTATGTTGGACTTGCGAGTGATTTAGTGGACGTGATTCTCGAGGAAAACGCGTGAGCAAACCTCGAGTGGCGGTCTTAATTTCGGGTTCTGGCTCGAATTTACAGGCGCTTATTGACTCGGCAAACGCGGGCGTTTTGAATGCCGAAATTGTGCTGGTGGTTTCCAATCGCAAAGCCGCTTTTGGTCTGACGCGTGCTAAAAACGCGGGCATTGAAACCTTGTATTTTCCTTTAAAACCGTACCGTGATGCAGGTCGTACTCGTGAAGAATACGACGCTGATTTAGCCTCGAGCATTGCTGCATTTAAACCTGATTTGCTGGTCTGCGCGGGTTGGATGCACATTGATTCTGGCGCGTTGATAGATCGTTTTCCTGGTCGGATTATCAATTTGCATCCGGCACTGCCAGGTGAATTTCCTGGCGCTCACGGCATTGAAGACGCATTTGAAGCGTGGCAACGCGGCGAAATCGCTAGGAGCGGCTGCATGGTGCATCATGTGATCAAAGATTTGGACGCGGGTGAACCGATTGTCACTCGAGAAGTGCCGTTTGAAATTGCTGATACCTTTGAGAGTTTTTCAAATAAAATCCATAAAGCAGAACATGAATTGATCGTTGAAAGTACAAATATTGCACTCGAGAATTTAACCAAAAGTCCTGTACTGTAGGGGCGAGGCATGCCTCGCCCCTACGTTGTATTCACCCAATAAAGACCACCTGAGAGTCGTCATTGAATGGAGAAAAAATGCCCACCTACCGCGTTGAAGTCGAACTGAAGAACCCGCCGAAACCCGAAGAAATCCGCTCGAGGTTGTACTTTCTGGAGGGCGAGGATTTGACGCTCGAGGAAGTGGAATTGTTAACGCATGAGGTCTTGTGCGACCCCGTGACCGAGCAAAGCCGTATTTTCCCTGATGGTACGCGCCCAACTGAAAACTCGAGCTGCATTGAGGTGACGATGTTGCCTGGCGTGACCGACTCTGCTGCTGAGAACTTGGTGCGTGCGGCGATGGTCTTGCGGTTGATTTCGCTCGAGCAGGCGGCGACGGGTGAACGGATTGTTCTGAAAGCGAATTATTCACAAATCGAATTACAAAAACTTGCGGACAGCGTTTATTCAAATCCTGTGGTGCAACGTTCGAGCATCAACTCGAGCATTACGCCGCCGTTTGTTCACGCTGAAAAAGGCGCGAGTCCTGCTCGAGCGCAGCGAGGCATTGAAGTCAATAGCGATGTTGAAATAATTGACATTAGGGGCGCAGATGATGCGCGACTGCTCGAGATTTCCCGCGAGCGACGCTTGGCGCTGGATTTAACCGAGATGCAAGCCGTACAAGCGTATTACCGACAAGAGGCTCGAGAGGCGGCGGATGTCGAACTCGAGATGATCGCGCAAACTTGGTCTGAACACTGCGTTCATAAAACGTTCAGGGCAAAAATTGAGGGTTCTGACGGCTCGAGCGTGAATGGTTTGTTGAAGACCTACATTGTCGCCGCGAACGCGAAAATCAACAAATCTTGGGTTCGGAGCGCCATTAAAGACAATGCGGGGATGATCGAATTTGATGACGAATTCGATTTGGCGTTCAAAGTCGAAACGCACAATCACCCCAGCGCCCTCGAGCCTTTTGGTGGCGCGAACACGGGTGCTGGCGGTGTGATTCGTGACGTGCTGGCAGTGGGGGCACGACCAATTGCGAACACTGATATTCTGTGCTTTGGTTCACTCGAGAAACAAAACGTTCCTGAAGGTGTATTACCGCCTCAACGCGTGTTTGATGGCGTGGTGCATGGCATCGAAGATTACGGCAACAAAATGGGCATTCCAACCGTCAACGGCGCGATTTTTTACCATGAGGGATACACAGCAAATCCATTGGTTTTTGCAGGTTGCTTGGGCATTCTTCCTGCCTCAGAACGCAACGCCAACCCATTAAAAGCCAAACCAGGCGATTTGATTATTGCACTTGGAGGTCGCACTGGACGCGATGGTTTGCGCGGCGCGACGTTCTCGAGTTTGGAAATGGACACCAGTACCGCCGACATTGCTGGCGCGAGCGTGCAGATTGGCAATCCGATAATTGAGAAACAAGTTCAAGAAGTCATTTTAAAAGCCAAAGCCGAGAACCTCTACTCCGCACTCACCGATTGCGGCGCAGGGGGCTTCTCGAGCGCTGTGGGCGAGATGAGCGAGGGTCTGGGCGCGAAGGTGCAACTCGAGCGGGCATTGCTGAAATACCCTGGCTTGCAACCTTGGGAAATTTGGTTGTCTGAAGCGCAAGAACGCATGGTGCTGGGCGTTCCTCAGGAAAATTGGGCAAGGCTCGAGCAAATCTGCGAATCACAAAATGTTGAGGCTTTCGTGCTTGGCGAATTCAACGATTCGGGACGCCTCGAGTTGCGGTACGGTGAAACGCTGGTTGGGCAGTTGGCACTCGAGATTTTACATGATGGAATCCCACAAAAAACCTTGCAAGCGGATGTTCCGAAACGCGGTCTAACCGTAGGGGCGAGGCATGCCTCGCCCCTACAAAATGGTGATTTAACAACATCCTTGCTCGAGCTTCTGGCGCACCCAAACATCAAATCCAAAGAACCTGTGATCCGCCGTTACGACCACGAGGTGAAGGGCGGCACTGCCGTCAAACCCCTCGTCGGCGCTGCCAATCACGGTCCGAGCGATGCCGCCGTGCTCGTCCCCAATCCCTCGAGCCTCAAAACTGTGATTCGCGGCGTCTCCCTTTCAAACGGCATCTGCCCGCAGTACGGCGAACTCGAGCCTTACGCGATGGCGTGGGCTGCTGTCGATGAAGCGGTGCGCAACGCGGTGGCGGTTGGCGCTGACCCAGACCGAATTGCGATTCTAGACAATTTTTGTTGGGGCAACCCAACCCTTCCAGACCGTTTGGGCGGTTTGCTCGAGACGACCCGTGGTTGTTATGACGCGGCGCTGGCGTATGGCACACCGTTTATTTCGGGTAAGGACAGTTTGTACAACGAGTACACCGACGAGTCTGGCGCAAAACATGCGATTCCTGGAACCTTGTTGATTAGCGCGGTTGGCATTGTGCATGACGTGCAAAAAACCGTCACAATGGATTTTAAAAAAGCAGACAACCTGATTTACGTGCTTGGCGAAACTCGAGATGAATTGGGCGCAAGTCATTACGCGAACATTCGTAAGCTCAAAGGTGGCACAGTTCCACAACCACTCCAGAATCCACTCGAGCGTTATCGCAAACTTCATACCGCCATTCAAAATGGTTGGGTTCAGTCATGTCACGATCTTTCTGAGGGTGGATTTGCTGTTGCACTTGCTGAAATGTGTATTGCGGGGCGTCTCGGGGCGATTGTGTCAATTGATAAAAAAACCTGTTGGGATTGCATCGAAGCAGAAACTTTCATATTTAGCGAATCACTTGGGAGGTTGATCCTCGAAGTTGCACCAGAACACAGGGATCAAATTGATGATCTATTTGGCGATGGAATTTGTGATGTTATTGGTGTGGTAAACGAAAATCCTGATGTAATTTTTGATTATTACGGTGCGGTTATGTTGAAAACAAATGTAGATGCTTTGGAATTAGCGTGGCGTGGTGAGGTTGCACCAAATCCAGTTTCAAGCAAACCTCGAGCTAAAGTTACTACTGTCACGGGTTCTAAACCTGTTTTGATCTTGCACGCCAACGGCAGCAACCGTGATCGTGATGCGGCGCTGGCGGTACGAATGTCGGGTGGAAATCCCGAAATTGTGCATGTCAATCAACTCATGAATGATGAACGCAAGCTCGAGGATTACGCAATGCTGATCGTACCTGGTGGCTTCTCGTATGGTGATGATCTGGGCGCTGGCGTGCTCTGGGCGCTGGATTTGCGGGCACGTTTTCAAGATCAACTCGAGGCATTCGTTAAATCTGGTCAACCTGTCCTGGGAATCTGTAATGGTTTTCAAACGCTGGTCAAAGCTGGCATTCTTCCTGGTGACAACCTCGAGACGCGCTCAAGTACCCTGACCTTTAATCAATCTGGTCATTTTGAATGCCGCTGGGTGACGCTCGAGATCAACAAAAACTCGAGCAGCGTTTTCTTACAAGGACTTGATGATGTGATTGATTGCCCTGTCGCTCACGGCGAGGGTCGTTTCTTGGTCAGTGACAATGCCACCCTCGAGCATCTGAAAACCAACAACTTAATTGCCCTGACTTACGCCGAAAACGCGTATCCCGCCAACCCGAACGGCAGCATCTCAAGCATCGCCGGCATCAGCAACGCCGCAGGCAATGTGCTAGGTTTAATGCCGCACCCCGAAAACCATATTTTTGATTGGCAGCACCCTCGAGTTCACCGTGGTGAACGCGGCGCAAGTGGTTTGGTGTTGTTCCAAAACGGTCTTAAGAACTCCTAGAATTCTGGAAAATCCATTCCAGATCGGATTAAAGCTCCCTTCTCCCGATGTTGGGAGAAGGGTCGGGGATGAGGGCAGAACGAAGGTCGCTCGAGAAGCCTTGAGAGTAAAGGAGTTTTATGCTTACCCATCAAGAATTATTGGAAGCCGTCCCAAACGCCCTCGAGCACATTGATTTAACAGGTTTTGGTCAGAAATTCACTGGCAAAGTCCGTGACATGTACCACCTAAACGGCTCGAGAATTTTAATCACCACAGATCGCGTCAGCGCTTTTGATGTTGTGCTTGGAACGATTCCGTTTAAAGGACAGGCGCTCAATCAACTCTCGGCGTGGTGGTTTGCGCAAACCAAAGACATCGTGCCAAATCATGTGCTGTCTGTCCCCGACGAGAATGTGACGGTGGCTCGAGAAGCCGTGCCATTGCCCGTTGAGGTGATTGTGCGTGGTTTTATCACAGGGGTTACGAAAACCAGTTTGTGGACGTTGTACGAATCTGGAATGCGTGAGGCTTACGGCATTAAATTGCCCGATGGGCTTAAAAAGAATGACGCGCTGCCCGAGCCGATCATCACGCCAACTACCAAAGCCGAAGCTGGCGGGCATGACGAGCGCCTGACACGAAGCGAGATTCTCGAGCGTGGTTTGGTGTCGCTCGAGATTTGGGAACAGGTTGAACGGGTTGCTGTGGCATTGTTTAAACGTGGTCAAGAAATTGCTCGAGCCGCAGGTTTGATCTTGGTGGACACCAAGTACGAGTTTGGTTTGATTGACGGACAGCTTGTGCTGATTGATGAAATGCACACGCCCGATTCCAGCCGTTATTGGACGCTCGAGAGTGCGGCAGCAGACCCGAGCAATCCAAAGAATTTTGACAAGGAATTTTTGCGCGAATGGTTCGTCGAACGGGGTTACAAAGGCGATGGCGTGCCGCCCGTGATGCCGCCCGAATTTGTCGCGCAGGTCGCGGCGCGTTATATTGCGGCGTACGAGAAATTGACTGGACTCGAGTTTGTGCCTGGTGTGTTGCCCGCAAATGCCCGCATTCAAAAGAACCTCGAGCAGTTTTAGTTCGAGCTTTGAAAAGTGCTTCAAAACAAAGCTGGTGAAGATTTTTCTTCACCAGCTTTACGGATTATTCCATTAAATTTGCAGATCAGAAGCGGAAGGTCAGCCCTGTGCCCAACCCAAAACTCCCACCAAATCCAACCACAAACTTGCCGTACAAATTGATGTCTCTCGAGAGTCGGAAATCGGCACCAAAGTCAAGCGATCCAGAAATGCCAGGGACAACAATCAATGCCAAGTTGGTAAACAAGTTAATGCTGGAAGTTACAAAATAATGCACACCGCTAACAAAACCAAAAATAAAGACTGTGCCACCACCGCCACCAGCAACTCCAAGGTTAAATCCAAAGAACACATCGCCTTTGGGATCGAACTCAATGTTCAATGTTGGTCCTACACTTAATAGAAAACTCACACCGTTGCCAAACCCGAGCACAAAACTACCGTTTAAGCCAAGGCTGAGACTCGAGGAAAACCTTGCCAATTCTTTGCCTTGAACGTTTGCATCAATAGCAAAACCTATCCCTGGAGCGAGGGTGAGTTGTGGACCAAAACGCACCGTAAAATTTTGGGCGTTGGCGAAACTCGAGAAGCCAATGATTGCCAAGAAAACGATTAGAAACTTTCTCATATGATCCTCCTTAGGGTTTATCGCCAACAGAATACCCCAAGTTTGTGGTTTTGGTTGCAATGAGATCAATTGTGTTGACACTCAGCGGCAAAGATTGGTTATTGATCTTCTAAAATGACGCGTGATTTGCAACTTGTGTTATCCTGATTTTGCAGTTTATTCCATGACCTGGGAGGTCAAAATGAAGCTTAAGAAATTGCTTATTGGTCTGATCGCGTTTTTAATGTTTGCCTCGCCCTCTTTCGCGCAGTCTTTCGGTGTCCGTCTCGGTTATCCTTTTGGTGTGCAGTACAGCACCGCAAATGTTGGTCAACAAGGATCAGGTTTCCGTGTCGCCCTCGAAACCAGTTTCTTTGCTGGTTTGAACTTGCAAGCCGATTTGATGCTTGGACGCATCAAGTTGGGTGACACTGCTCCGCTTGGTCTCTATTACGGTGCTGGTGCACATGTTGGTTTCATTTTTACTGGACAAATTTTCTTAGGTCTTCAAGCTACAATTGGTTTGGAATACTTGTTGCAACCAGGTCTTTCACTGGGAGCGGATTTTAGTGGCGGGGTCAGCTTTTTACCAGGGGCTGCCACGGCGATTGCACCGTATTTTGGTGGCGCATTCCTGATCATTTTCAAAATCTAGTTCTTTTGACAACCACAAAGGGCGGCGTAATGCCGCCTTTTTTGTTTTGCATCAAAGCTGATGCTCTCGAGCTAGAATACTGCTAATGATTTTGCGCAGTTTGCAAACCCTGAATTACCGTCATCTCGAGGCTGGCAAACTCGAGTTTCCGCTTGGTTTGATCGCGGTGGTGGGCGGTAACGCGCAGGGCAAAACCAATTTGCTCGAGGCGGCGTTTGTTTGCCTGACAGGAGTGCTCGAGGTAAGCAGGGTCGAAACGGTGATTCGGCTCGGTGAAAGCGAGGCATTTGTCGGCGCGGAACTCGAGCGTGAGGACGGCATCACCAAACTCGAGGTTGGACTTGCCAAGGGCAAAAAGTTGGCGAAGGTTGATGGCGTGCGCGTCAAAACGGCTGATCTGGCACGGCACGCGTCGGCGGTTTTAATTCGTCCCGAGGATGCTGATTTGGTGCACGGTTCTCCATCGACACGACGTGCGTTTTTGGATGCGCTCGTCTCGAGGATGTCACCGCGTTACGCCCAAGCGCTGGCGTTATACGAGCGCACGTTGGCGCAACGCAATGCGGCGTTAAAAGTAGGTGGCGTGGGTTTGGAGGTTTGGGATGCGCGATTTGCCGAGTTGGGCGCGGAAATCATGCGCTTGCGGCGGCGTGCCGTTAACAAACTCAAAATCCTGACCGAGTTGGCGCACACCAATCTGGCGGGCAACAGCAAAAAACTCGAGTTAAACCTGATCGAAACCGCTCGGCTCGAGGATTTTCAGCTGCATTTAAATGAAAAACGCCGTGAAGAATTGGCTCGAGGTTCAAGCGCTATCGGACCGCACCGTGACGACCTCGAAATTAAATTGGGTAGTGTCTTGGCTCTGGATTATGCCTCGCGGGGTGAAGCACGAACCATTGCGCTTGCCATGCGCAAAGCCGAATTTGATTTACTCAGCGAAAAATTTGGTGAAGCGCCCGTGCTGTTGATTGACGATTTTACCGCCGAACTCGACTCGCACCGCCGCACGTTCTTGCTCGAGCTTGCCTCGAGCGTGCCGCAAGCGATTGTGACTGGAACTGAAGCCCCAGATCATGCGGCAAAATTGTTCAAGATCGAAAATGGTAAACTCGAGGTGGAGTCGTGATGGTGTTTGCCCGTAGGGGCGCTGCTTGCTGCGCCCTTGTGCGAGAAATTGGTAACACCTTTGTAAGACACATTTCACCCCAGGGATTTGCCCATGCCTGAAGCCTTCCGCAAAAAGCGCAAAGGCGCGGTTCGTCCAATTTCGGATGTCCTCACGCGGGTCATGAACAAAACCAACCTCAAGCGCGGCATGACTCGAGCGCGTCCGTTGGTGGCATGGTCGGAAGTCGTGGGTGTCCAGATGGCGCGAACGACCAGGGCGGTGGCGGTGCGTGATGGTGTGATGATTGTTGAAACCCAGGATTCGACGGCGGCGAATTTTTTTACCATGCAGCGCGGTTTGTACCTCGAGATGTTGCGTGAAAAATTGGGTGATGAAGCGCCGAAGGATTTGCGTTTTCAAATGGGTGTGTTTGAGCACAAGGTGGTCGGGGCAAAAAAAACGCGACTTCCGGCACTCTCTAAGCTCGAGAAGGCTCGGGTGACTGCGCTTTTGGAGGTTGCACCTACGGACATGCAGCCGCTCGTGCGTAAGACCGCCGAGGCGCTCGAGCGGGCGCGGGCGGAGCGAGCACGCCGTGGCTGGTTGCCGTGTCCTGTGTGCAGCAGTTTGACCGAACCACAACCAAGCGGTGCGGTCATGCCATGTTCGCATTGTAAGAACACGATGGCGAATCCGTTGGTGCAGTCGGCGTGTAAGGCTTTGATTCGCAATCCCGATTTGGCGCTCAAATCTGATCAAAACGGTTCGCTCGAGAAATTGTTTGTGGGTGCGACGGGCGATGCGGTGGATTGCGCGGTTTTTTTGGCGCTCGAGTATTTTCAGGGGCAACTCGAGATGTTGTTGTTGCAGGTCGTGAAATCTCGGGGGCGTGGTCGTCCGAAGAAGCTGCTCGAGCCTGAAGCGCCGCCGGAGATGTTGTTTTATTTGGAGGCGACGGCGAAAGCATTTTTGGCGCTAAAGTTGGCTAAGTCGGTCGCCGTTGTTACCAGCAAAGATTACTCGAGTTTGCCTGAGCGCGTGCGGCATGTGCTCGAGGCTGGAACTGGGTTTTAGAGACGAGTTAACCTCTGGATTGGCAAAACGCTTTTGGGTTTCTCGAGTTTTTCTTGGCGTGATAGCCTGAGCACATGTCTAACGAGAAAATCTTGGTGATTGATGTTGGTGGGACGAATGTAAAGTTATTGGCGACGGGTCAAACCGAAGCCCGCCGTTTTGATTCTGGTCCAAATTTAACCCCGCAAGACATGGTGAGAGGCACACTCGAAACGGTCAAAGGCTGGAGTTTTAACGCCATTACCATTGGTTTTCCCGCACCAGTTAAAGCTGGTAAAATCGCGCTCGAGCCGTACAATCTTGGTAAGGGTTGGGTTGGTTTTGATTTTGAAAGCGCCTTTGGTTGCCCGATTAAATATATCAATGATGCTTCAATGCAGGCGCTGGGCAGTTACGAGGGCGGCAAGATGCTGTTCTTGGGCTTGGGCACGGGCTTGGGTTCGACCTTAATTGCTGACGGCGTGGTTTTGCCGATGGAACTTGGACATTTGCCCTACAAGAAAAAAACTTTTGAAGATTACGTCGGTCAACGCGGCATGGACGAGTATGGCAAGAAAAGATGGCGCGAGTTTGTGCCAGAAGTGATTGCCATTCTCAGCGCGGCGTTGCTGCCCGATTACGTGGTGCTGGGTGGTGGCAATACCAAAAAACTCGAGTCTCTGCCGGAGGGTGTGCATTTGGGCAGCAATGACAACGCGTTTAAGGGTGGTTTTCGTTTGTGGGAAACCCCAGGTGGGATCAGTCAGAACAAGAAAAAATAAACCTGGGCTGTGTACTGGATTTGAAACCGGCGTTTGTGATGTCAGCCTTGCTGCTTTGCTCGAGTAGACAATGCTCGAGAAGCTTGCAAAGTTTAAGGTTTTGTGATTCTCAAGTCATTTTTGAGCATCTGACATCAAGACCATTAAATTCGGATATTGAAACCGTGAGAGGCATTTTTTGCGCCGCACAACAAATCAAATCAATAATTTGAATCATAAGGCAGGGCATCGCTAACAAAACTCATCGGCAACGGTAGCCTAAGCTCGAGAGTTTCCTTGAAACGTACCGCTACCATTTGGAAGAAGGTACTTAACCAAGGAGGCTCTATGAAGTTAAAACGGCTTGCACTTGCAGGTCTGCTGGCGCTACTCGCTGCCTGCGGACAGAATTCCCAACCGATCACCGAGGCTGACGAACCCGTGCTTGGCACGATGTCACTCGACGGCGTAATGCGCAACTTAGACGGTCAAGAGGTGGCACTTAATAGCTTGGCTTCAAGCACGCGGTCATCGGGTGGTTTTTTTGCACTCGAGCCGCGTCAAACCGTAGCCCCTGCGGTACGGGTCGTGCATGGTTCACCCGATGCACCCGCCGTGGATGTTCTGGTTAACGACAAGGTCGCAATCCCTGGTTTGACTTACCAGAATCAAGCTGGTCCTGCCAGTTTAGCTGTCGGAAAATACAATGTAAAAGTTAATGCGGCAGGCTCGAGCACCACCGTCATCAACGCCGATTTAGACTTAGAGGCGAACAAGTATTACGCCGCTTACGCCGTCGGTTTACTGAAAAGCATTGAACCGCTTGTCTTGCGGGAGTTGCCGTTCAGCATTTCTGGTTTGGCTATCGTGCGTTTGCTGCACGGCTCACCGAGCGCACCGAATGTGGATGTTTATCTGTCGCGCCCAGGGCGTAACATTGAAAAATTGCGCCCAATTTTGCGCAATGTGCCCTTCAAGACCGCCAGCGGTTATTATGCCGCCCTGCCTGGTAAATTGCAGGTTCGGATTACCCCAACGGGTACAAAAACCGTGGCGATTGATGCGACGCTCGAGATCACCAAAGGCAGCATTCAAACCGTGGTCGCCGCCGATGCGGTGGGCGGCGGCGCTCCGCTCGGTGCATATGTCGTTGACGAATTAAAAGGCGATGCCCCAGAGCCAAAGTCTATCGTCGAGATTGCGGTGGGTAATCCCAATTTCTCGAGCTTGGTTGGCGCATTGACAAGCGCTGGTTTGGTCGAAGCACTGAGTGGCGCGGGTCCGTTCACGGTCTTTGCCCCGACCAACGATGCGTTCAGTAAACTCGCGGCTGTTCCGAGCGGCAATGCACTCAAGGAAGTCTTGCTGTATCACGTTGCCGCCGGAAAGTTCGATGCCAAGACGCTGCTCAAAAAGGGTTCGGTCAAGACGCTTCAAGGCGAGGTCGTGACTGTTAAACGTGTCGGTGACAACGTTATCTTAAATGATAGCGTCATGGTAACCACAGCAAACCTCGAGGCTTCAAATGGCATTATTCATGTGATTGACACGGTTTTGATCCCACCAGTCGCAAAGTCAATTGTCGAAATTGCAGTGGCAAATCCGAAATTCTCGACGTTGGTTGGCGCATTGAAGAGCGCCAATTTGGTCGAAGCGCTGTCTGGTGCAGGACCTTTCACGGTTTTCGCACCAACCAACAGCGCCTTCAGTAAACTCGAGAGCATTCCAGATGGTGATGCGCTCAAGGAAATCCTGCTGTATCACGTGGTTGCGGGTCGTTTGGATGCGGCGGCATTGGCGGGAGTCAGTGAAGTCACGACTTTATCTGGTAAGAAGGTACAGGTTGCGGTGCATGGCAAGTGGATTGTGCTCAATGGTCATGTTTTTGTGATTAAAGCCGATATCAATGCCAGCAACGGTGTGATTCATGTGATTGAGAGCGTTTTGATTCCTCAATAAAAATCGAACCTCAAATCCTACCGCTCAAGACGAAGCGGTGGGATTTTTCTTGTGCCAGAATTTTATCAAAACTCGAGGTCAAACGCGGCGTTGATCTCTCCGACCAGTAAGCCAGCATGGTTTTTGAGGATGGTGTTGCGGTGGCTCGAGAGTTGCGTGTTGTCAGGAGCAACGACATTCAGTTGCTCGAGAATCCGCAGCATGGCAATGTCTCGGGCGCGTTCAGTGCCGTCCTCGATTTTCATGGCAATGCCCAAATTGCCGTGTTGTGTGTCGCGGATTGCAAGCACCATGTAGGCTTCCGCGCCAATTTTAGAAATTAAATTTGGGATGTGCTGCATCAAACTGGTATCAATTCGGTGTTCGCCCGCAATCAAATACGGGTGTTCGCGCATGACACTAAAAGCAAGCTCGAGGCTGGTTTGGTAAGACGATGGCGCAGTTTGAGGGGCTGCAAACTTTGACATCCCAAATGCCACTCGCTCGAGCGGCACGCGGTAACACGGCACGCTGCAACCGTCTATGGCAATCTCGAGGCTGTCGGTTTCCATAAGGGCGCGAATGTCGCTGGCAATCTCTTGTTGATACGGGTGTTCGGGTTGCGCGTAACCCGTTGTCATTAGACCCTTGGCGAGGCACGCCGCTAACATCCCTGAATGCTTGCCGCTGCAATTGTGCTGTAAAACATTGGGTTTTTGATTTGCCGCTTTCAATGCCGCTCGAGCGCTGGCAGAAAACGGTTGATGCGTGCCGCAGACCAACCACTCGAGTTTCACGCCCGATTTGGCTTGCAAATCTGCCACCGTTTGAACATGAATCGGCTCGCCATTGTGTGATGCCATGGCGATTGCCAAATGCTCAGAACCCAATCCCAGTGTCTCGAGGTACGGAATCATGCTTAACGCTTGGAATGGTTTGGCACTCGAGCGTAAAAAACTCGAGAAGTGCGGGTCGCCAACACTGGCAACCAGTTTCCCATCGCTGTTGACCACCGCAGCATGAACTTTGTGTCTGGATTCGAGCAACCCACCGCGTAAAACCTGAACATAACCCATGCCCCGAGTTTACCTTGTCATGTCTAATTGATCTGGCAGATGTGAAATGCACCAACTCGAGTTAGGTTTATAAAATGCGGTTTTCTGGGCTTTGGCACAATGTTTTCTTTATGCGACTTTGGGTTGGGCAAACCGTCTCGGTTTTTGGTTCAATGGTGGGCAGTTTGGCATTGACTTGGGTGGCGTTGATTTCACTGAACGCGACACCTTTTCAAGTGGCTTTGCTCGGCATGATGGCGCTGATTCCAGGGTTTTTGGTGGGTTTGTTCGCGGGTGTGTTGGTGGATCGTTTGCCACGCAAACCCGTGCTGATCTGGTCAGATGTGGGGCGTTTTGTGCTGCTCTCGAGCGTACCCATTGCGGCATTGCTAGGTGGTTTGAGCATGGCTCAACTTTACCTGGTCGCATTTTTAAACGGTGTGTTTGGTACGTTTTTTGATATTGCTTATCATGCGTACTTGCCGTCCCTGATTCGTCAAGACGAATTGACCGAAGGCAATGCCAAACTGAGCGCCAGTGCCAGCGTTGCAGAAACCAGTGGTTTTGGACTTGCGGGTTGGTTGGTGCAACTTTTCAGCGCACCAATTGCCATTTTCATTGATGCAGTCTCGTTTTTAATTTCTGCACTTTCAATTGCCAGCATTGCCAAGCCCGAACCAACCCTCGAGAAACCCGAAATTGAAGGCAATCTTTGGCTCGAGGCAAAAACGGGTTTTGTCACGATTTGGAATCAAACCACAGTCCGAACCTTGATTGGCAGCAGTGTTGTGCTGGCGTTGTTTGGTCGAATTTTTGGCAGCATGATTATTGTTTTTACGACCCGAGAACTCGGTTTGTCACCTGGTCTGCAAGGCATGATTTTTGCAGTTGGTGGTGTGACCTCTTTGCTTGGCGCTTTGCTTGCCGCGCCTTTGACAAAGCGTTTTGGTTTGGGTGCAACTTTGGTGTTTTCAATGCTGCTGATTGCTCTGGGAATGCTCGCCCCAGCCTTCGCGGTTGGTACTGGTGCGTTCAGTATTGTCTTTCTGCTATTCAATCAATGCTTGACCGATCCAGCCTGGACGCTGCACAACATCAACGAAGTCAGTTTGCGCCAATCGTTGATTCCGAATGTGGTGCTCGGACGGGTGAATGGCAGTTTGCGGTTTCTCGAGTTTGGTGCAAGTTTGCTTGGCATGTTTTTGGGCGGAATTCTGGGCGAGGTTTTTGGTGCTCGAGTCACGCTGATGATTGGCGCACTGGGCGGTTTTGTGGCAGCAATTTGGTTGTTGTGCTCACCCGTTTGGCGACTGAGGAATCTCGAGGGTTCAACTTGAATGTTAAGAAAGTTCAGTGTTCCCCAGTGGCAGTTCGCCTTGCCCGAGTACCAATGTCTCGAGCTTTAATGTTGCCAGCAATTTTGGGATGGTACTCGAGATAAAGTTTTGTGCTTCAGGCGTGAATGGCACGCCGTTGGCTTCCCAGAGCGCCAGTGCGCCCTCGCGTCTAGGGAGCGCCTTCCAACTCGAGATTGCGTCGGGGTTGCGTTCGAGCACTGCCAGTCGCTCGAGTTTGACAACTTGGCGTTGTACCCCAAGTTGTTCGTAAGGCACAACGTATTTTCCAGCAATCATCTCGAGAAGCTGAATGTCTTGGTGGAGTTGTTTGAACAGCTTGGCGGTGTCGGGCAGCAACCTTAAACCGCGGTCAAATCCGTACAACTGCATGGTTTCAGGCATCAGCCAAGAAAAATCTTCGGCAACAATCTGCCAACCCGCAATGCTGGCACGCAGCAAGGTCGTGGTTTTGCCGCGTCCACTCGGTCCAAGAAAGGCGGTGGCGCTCGAGTTTTTGGCGGCGATGCTGGCGTGCAAAGACACCAGTCCGCTTAAGCGCAAACCTTCGCAAATTCCAATAAAAAGTGCGTTGAATGGAATTTCTTTCCCCCACCACTCGAGTTTTGAAATGCCCGCATCAAACGTGAAACGCATTCCAGATTGAATCGTGCCAAACCAAAATTCGCTTTCAAGATGGCGCATCTCGAGTTTGGCGTCGGGCAATTCGAGGATGGTGGCGGGAAGCTGGTGTGGGAAATTGGGCAGCGATTTTTGCAGCAGTTCAATTTGGTAATGGCTGGCTTCAACCTCGTAAGGAAAACGAAAATACAACTCGAGCCAGGGTTGAAGGCTCAGGTCCGAATTGATAAGTTGGCGTCCCAAAATCGAAAAACTCAAGAAATAAGCCCAGCTTTCTCGAGTTCGGATATTAGGGCGCTGGCGTCGGTTTGGGCTTGCTCGAGCGTGACCGTGAATTGTTGCTCGAGTTTTTGGGCGATGCTCTCGAGGCTTTCAGCGTTTTTTAAGCCGTGCCAGATCACGCGCCCGGTGCCGTTTAAACTAAACATGCCTTGGGTTTTAGGGTCGAGCAGCACCAGTTCGTCGTCCAAGTCGGTTTCGATCACGCCAGGTTTTAAAGTCCAGGTTTGCATAATGTTCAGTTTACTATCGCCGCCCAAAAAAACATCCCCCGTAATATTTACGGGGGAATTCTGGTGGAAGCGGAGGGGGTCGAACCCTCGTCCAAAAACCCGTCCAATGGGCGTCTACAAGCTTAGCCTTCGTTTTAATGTCGCACCCGAACGCTCCCAAAGGCAGGATTTCTCGAGCACCAACCCCATAAATTTCGCGTCTCAGTATGAGGTGTTCTGGACGCTAGCAGTCTTTAATTAAGCGGGTTAAAAACCAACTGCGGGGTTTTTAAGCGGCTTTCGCTGGGATTAAGCAGCGAGTGCTAGTTCGGTGTTGCCACCGAAGCTAATAACATTGTTGCCAGTTAAGGCTTTGGTGGAATATTTTCGAGGCCAACCACCATCCTCGGCTTGCAACCACATCTTCAATGATCCCTGTCGAAACCAATACGCTCCCTTTCCGAAAAACAGTCTATCTCGAGAATGGGGTTTTGAACGTTAGCCAGATGACGTATTGCATTTTAAAAGGTTTCTCGAGTTGAATAAAGGCGATGGTAAAGCCATAAATTCGTGTTCTGAGAATCTTCGAAAATGAATTTTTCGAGTTAAGGATTGATAAAATCGTTCTCATCAGCGCGTTTTCACGCATTTGCACTACAATAGATTTTGGTTTAAGCAATTTTTTTCGTCTCTCAGTTTTGGAGCATTCATGTTTTTTACTCCACTCGATGCGCTCGATATTGTCCTGGTCGCAGTTTTACTGTATCAGGGTTATAAGCTCGTCTCGAATTCGCGCACCATAAACCTGATGCGCGGTTTGGTGGTGTTTGGTGCGGCTTGGTACGGCTCGAACGTGCTGGATTTGCGAACCATCCATTTTATTTTGTCTCAGATTGCCACAGTTGGTTTTTTTGCCCTGATAGTTGTGTTTCAACCCGAGTTGCGGGCGGTACTCGAGCGTTTGGGGCGTGCGCAAGCCCGCGAGGATGCGCCTGCGAATGTCGCCATTCAAGAAATTATTCGCGCCTCGGAACGCCTTGCCGAACGCAAAATTGGGGCATTGATTGCCCTCGAGCGCAAAACCCCTTTGGGCGAGTACGCGGCTACTGGCGTCAAACTCGATGCCGAGGTCACGGCGGTCACGCTCGAGACGGTCTTTGCCAGAAACACACCGCTTCATGACGGCGGTGTGATCGTGCAACACGGGCGACTCTCGAGTGCGGGCTGTCTGTTTCCATTGCAAGCCCCGTCTGGGGTGGTGCAACGCTTGTACGGCACGCGGCACCGTGCGGCGCTGGGTTTGTCAGAACTGAGCGATGCGATTGTGGTCGTGGTTTCTGAAGAGCGCGGTTCGATCCGAATCGCCGAAAATGGGCAGTTGTCGCCAGATTTAAGCGTTTCAGAATTGCGCGAGCGCCTGCGCGAAGGCATTTATCACACCTCAAGCGGCAACAAAGCCTTCCTGCCCGCCGCTTGGTCGAGCGCCTTGCGTCGCAAGCCCGTCACCCTCGAGATCAAAGAGGTGCCGCCGGTCAAGACTGCCAGCAACGAGGAGGTGAAGGCACCTGTCAACTGAATCCAGAAAAGTTCAGACTGACGTGGTCAGCACCAGCGATTCACTGCTCGAGGAAATTGGGCGCAACACCGTGCGGCGGCTTTTTTCGCCGCGAAGCTGGCGGGTCTGGCATAATTTTCCGCCAAAGATCGGTGCGCTCGTGGTGGCGGTCTTGTTGTGGTTTGCGGCAACCACCGACCGTCGTGCCAACATCACCCGCAACTTGGAGGTGCCAATTGAGGTGATCGGTCTTGGCAACGACCGCATCTTGACCGACCTGCCCAAAACCATCAAACTCGAGCTTAAGGGCGCAAAAGCGCGGGTTGAAACCTTGGAGGGCAAAGATGTTGCCGCCAGTTTGGATGTCACCGACCTCGAGGATGGCTTTTTTACCCATCCTTTAAAAATTACGCTTCCCGACAGCGTCGTGCGGTCTTCAAATCAAGCCGTAACCCTCAACGGCAGCCTCAATCAACTCGCTCGTGATTCAGTTGCGGTCAGAATTGCCGCGCTCGAGCCAACACCAGCCTTGCCAGGCGGTGTTTTAGAACCCAAACTCCTTCGCGCCACACCCGATGAGGTCACGATGGTCGGTTCACAAGAGGCACTTGATCGGGTGGCGTATGCGTTGGCGTTAATCCCAAAAACCCCTGGCATCGGACGTTCACTCGAGGTACGGCTTTTGGCGGTGGATGCTCAAGGGCGCGTGGTGGATGGCGTAAGACTTGAGCCTGCAAAAGTGAAAGTGGTTCGTTAATCCCCTGCCGTAACAAAATGAGTTCTCGAGCGTCCAGAATTTGCTTTTTGGATGCTCCCTTGTTTAGAATGTAATTTGATGTACAAAAGATTCAAGGGAGGAATCAAAGATGATTGAAGGATTTAAGAACTTTTTAATGCGGGGAAATGTCGTTGACCTGGCAGTCGGTGTGATTATCGGAGTTGCGTTCGGAGCAGTGGTTGGGTCGTTGACAGAGGATATCATTACACCACTTATTGGCATGATTGGTGGTGCGCCAGATTTCTCAGCAATCAAAATTGGTGCCATTAACATTGGTAAATTCATCAATGCCGCCATTAAGTTTGTGATCACAGCCGGTGCAGTTTACTTTATGGTGGT
>JANMUC010000337.1:0-24740 GCA_031391225.1 Deinococcales bacterium | reverse complement strand
GCGTAAGTCCTATGCATATCAATAATCAATGAATTCTGTTCAAACGTTTAATAATTGTTGATCCGCCAGGGCGCATGGCGATGCGCCCCTACATGAGGTTTCAATTCATGACCAATTCCGTTTCCAACAGCACCGCCGTGCAACTCGAGGATGTGGTCTGCACCTTCGGCACGCCCCCCAAAGAAACCAGGGCGGTGGATCACGTCAACCTCGAGATTCAAGCTGGAGAATTCTTCAGTTTGCTTGGACCAAGCGGCAGTGGTAAGACGACGTGCTTGCGGCTGATTGGCGGGTTTGAAAGTCCGAACAGCGGCAAAATCAGTTTGTTTGGGACGGATGCCAGCCGTTTACCGCCGTATCAACGCGAGTTGAACACAGTGTTTCAAGATTACGCACTTTTTCCGCACATGAACGTGCTCGAGAATGTCGGTTACGCCCTGATGGTGCGTGGTGTTGCCAAAGTCGAACGCGTCAAACGCGCTGAAGCCATGCTCGAGGCGGTGAAACTGGCGGGCTTTGGAATGCGTAAACCCGCGCAACTTTCGGGTGGTCAACGGCAACGCGTGGCGTTGGCTCGAGCGCTGGTGAATCGTCCAAAGATTTTGTTGCTCGACGAACCGCTCGGGGCGCTGGATTTAAAACTGCGCGAAGAAATGCAGATCGAACTGAAAGCCCTGCAACGCGAGTTGGGCATCACCTTTATTTTTGTCACGCACGACCAGGGCGAGGCGCTTTCGATGTCTGACCGCGTGGCAGTTTTTAACCACGGAAAAATTGAACAACTCGATGCCCCAAAGGTTCTGTATGATTCTCCTCGCACCGAATTTGTGGCGCGTTTTGTCGGCAGCGCCAACGTGATTTCTGGTGAGTTGATCGGACGGACTGGCATGTTCGCCTTGCGCCCAGAAAACATTTCTGTACTCGAGGGTTCGCATGAAGGTACAAACCGCTTGCAGGGCGCACTGATCGACATTCACTTTCTGGGTTCACTCACACGGCTCGAGGTGCGGGTTGGCAATGAACGCATGACCACCATGCAAAACATCCCTCCAACACTCGAGCGCGGCGCAAAAATCACGCTCGAATGGCAGGAAAGTAGTTTGCGTAAACTCGAGGAAGCCGTATGACCGCCCCAAAAGCTCGAGGCAGCTTTTTAGGTCGCGCCTTGAGTCTTTTGTATGGTCGCCCGGTGCTGGGTTTGGTGCTGCTGCTGATCGCACCGCTTTTATGGATGGGCATTATTTACCTTGGCTCGTTACTGAATTTGCTGTTTTACAGTTTTTATTCGCTCGACGATTTTACTGGACAAATCAAATACGACCTGACCCTGTCCACCCTGCAACAACTGTTCACCTCGAGCAGCAACATTGATATTGTGCAGCGCACTTTTGTCATGAGCATTGTCGTGACGATTGCTTGCGTTTTGATCGCGTTTCCAATTGCGTACTTTATGGCGTTTCACACCAAAGGAAATTCTAAAGCCATCTGGATTTTACTGGTGCTGCTGCCACTCTGGAGCAGTTACTTGGTTCGGGTGTACGCCTGGAAATTGATCCTCGCCAAAGAGGGTGTGATCAGTTGGTTTTTTAACGCCCTCGGACTTCGCCCCGTGCTCGACTGGATTCTCAGTACCCCAATTATTGGCGGCATCAGTTTAAGCTCGAGTTATCTGGGCATGTTTCTGGTGTTCGTTTACGTTTGGTTGCCGTACATGATCCTGCCGATTCAAGCCAGCCTCGAGCGCGTGCCAAAATCCTTGCTCCAAGCCTCGAGCGACCTTGGCGCAAAACCCGCCCAAACTTTTTGGCGCGTCCTGTTGCCGCTGGCCGTGCCAGGAATTGCGGCGGGAAGCATCTTCACGTTCTCACTCACTTTGGGCGATTACATCATCCCAGGTGTGGTTGGCGCACCAGGTTACTTTATTGGACAGATGGTGTTCACCCAGCAAGGCAATGCAGGCAACATTCCGCTCGCCGCCGCGTTTAGCCTCGTGCCAATTGTCGTAATCGGGATTTACCTGGCGATTGCCAAACGATTGGGGGCGTTTGATGCGCTATAAGGACTTAAGCAGAGGGCAGAGGGCAGAGCGCAGAGGGCAAAGCGCTAATTTTTGTTTGAGACTCGAGTTCTCTCGAGGTGCAGCATGACCAAAGCCTCGTTGGGTTTAAAAATTGCAGTAGGAATGGCGCTGTTTTTCCTACACTTTCCCCTCTTTATCATCGTGCTTTACGCCTTCACCACCGAAGACCGCACCTACCAATTTCCACCGCCAGGACTAACGTTCAAATGGTTTGGGGCTGCCGCCGCCAGAAGCGACATTTGGGCTGCCATGTGGTTGTCCGTGAAAGTGGCATTCATGGCAACAGGCATTGCCATGCTGCTCGGCACGCTGGTTGCTGCCGCCATGTACCGCGCCAAATTCTGGGGCAAAGAAGCCATCACGCTGCTGCTGATCTTGCCCATCGCGCTGCCAGGAATCGTCACCGGCATTGCGCTGCTCTCGAGCATCAGACGCGCCAACCTCGAGCCTGGGGTGTTGACCGTGGTGATCGGTCACGCCACGTTTTGCATTGTCACGGTTTTTAACAATGTGGTCGCACGGTTTAGACGCATCAGTCACAGCCAACTCGAGGCGAGTGCTGACCTTGGAGCGGATGCTTGGCAAACTTTTCGGTTTGTGGTGCTGCCCAATATTGCCACGGCACTTTTGGCTGGAGGGTTGCTGTCGTTTGCGCTGTCGTTCGATGAAGTGATTGTCACGACGTTCACTTCAGGGCAAGAAATGACACTGCCGATCTGGTTTTACTCGGAGTTATTCCGCCCCAGAGATCGCCCGATTACCAACGTCGTCGCCATTTTCGTGATCGCTGTGACCATGATCCCAATTTTGTTGGTACAACGATTAACCCAAGCTGGGGAAGACGTTCACGGCGGCGGGAAAACATCTTAATTCAAATCTCGCCCACCATAAAACGGGCAATCTCGAGACATCCGACTTGACCCAGGACAACGCAAGCTCCTCGAGCGCAACGCCAATATTTGCGCGTCAGAAAGCGCGTCATTGCAAACAGGACAAACAATTTTCAATTCGTTCTTGGCGGTTACATCGACCACTTTACCTCGAGATGCAGTGCTGTTTCTGGAGTTCGGAACATTCTGATTTGAATTCATGTTTTTCAGCATGGTTCTGGCTTGGGTGAACATTTGATACATGCCCCGCGCTTGCCGCCACATGCGGCGCAACGGCGCGAAATACCCGCGAAACCAGTACGCGAGCCACACCAGCAAAGCCAAACCGATCACGAGGTTCAAAATCATCGGCTCGAGTTTAACCCGTGAACGCTGGCAGCATGATTGCCTTGCTCACAGTGAACTCATGCGACAACATAAGCTCGAGACATGCTTACCAACAAGAATCTCTGGGCTTTGCGAGTGGTTGCGTTACTCATCGGAAGCCTTATGTTAGGTGTGGCATTGTCCCAAATTGGCACACCAGCGCCGCTTGATCCTGCCTTTGGCAACAACGGCACGGTGTTGCTCTCAACGCTCAGAGCCTCAAAAGCGCCCTTTGCCAGCGTGGATGCGCAAGGCAACATCGTTTTGGTTGGGGCAACCAGTGGCTCGAGTCCCTCAAAAACATTTTTAACCATTGCCAAGCTGAGCAGCAACGGTCAATTGGACAACCGTTTTGGAAAATCTGGTGTGGTGCAACTCGAAAATCCCAAAACCCCCAGTCAGGTCACGCTAGACTCGCAAAATCGAATCTTGATTTTTCAAAACAAACAAATGCGACGATACTCGAGTTCGGGTTTGCTCGATAAAAGCTATGCCAAAAGTGGTGTTTTTCGCTTCCCCGAAGGTGTTGGCAAAACAAAATTGTGGGTGTCGCAAGTTTCAGTACTCCCGGATGGTTCGTTCTGGGCAGCCTTGATTCGAGGCTCGAGTAAACCCTCGCAGAACTCCGATGAAAACGATCTGGACATGGTGATTATTAAAGTCACCAACAAAGGCAAACTCGATACGACCGTTGGTAAAAGCGGTTACGTTGCTGCGCCGATCACGTACCCAAACTTGGTGATTCATTTTCTAAAAAATACCAGTCAAGGCGGTGTGATCGCGGTGCTTTCCGCCGATTTAAACAGTCCCGCCGGAGTGACCACCTATGAACCGCCGATGTGGATTGTTAGGTTTGACCAACACGGAAAACTCGAGCCAGGGCAACAAATCGATAATTTTGAAAGCCTGACCTGCTCACACGGTGGTCGTCCCGTCAGTTTTCAATTAAAAGCCGACAACAGCGCTGTCTTTGCCAATTCCAACGTTGGCGATTGCCCCGATGCGGTTAGCATTTGGTCTTTGGACGCTCAAAACAAAGTCAACAGCGAATTTGGTGCAAGCCTTGCCCTCGCCGATGAGAACAGAGGCGGCAGTTTTTCACCGAGCAACGGACCTGCCATCAGCCAAGGTTATGGCGGCAAAATTTGGTTTGTGCAAGATGACACCAACCCACCGAGCTACTCGGATTTTACAGTCTGGCACGCTGGAAATATCACTTTCAAAGGTGCCTCTCGAGACATTGTTCGTCTGCTGAGGTTGACCGTGAACGGAGCGTTGAACAATACCTTTGGCACGGACGGCATTCAAATCTTTGATAATCCTTTTGACAATGCGCAATTATCCCTGCTCGAGGCGCAAAACGGCAAGATTTTACTGGTCGGACTCGAGAAAGGGGTCTGGTCAGTCAAGCAATTGACGCTTTAAATCTCGAGGATGGCTTGGAGGTGCTCAGCAATGGTTTCTCATTGCTCTCGGTTTTGAAATGACAGTAACCCCCGAACTGTTTTGAAAAACCAGTTTAAAGCTGTCCAACATCTCCCCAAGTCTCGAGCAAGCGCAAGTATTCGGAGTCTTTGTACCGCGAAGGCAGAAAAGCTCGAGCGTAATCGGGCAGTGGGGCTTTGGTGATGTGCGCGGTTAACAGTTCTCCCGCGCCGCAAGCCGCCATCAGTCCAAACCCGCCCATCGCACCAATGATGTACGCGCCCGCAACTGGCAGTTCGCCAATCAATGGTCGATTCTCTCGAGTTTTGGTGTAATACCCGCCGTCCATGACTGGTTTTGGCGTGTGGTCAAAGTACCGTTTTAACCCTGGCACGAGCACGCTCATGGCGCGTAAAGCAATTTCTGGGGCTTCGGGGTCGTGAACTATCGGGAACGTCGGTTCGGTGGCTTGGGTATGGTAATTGCACAAAATCAGAACGTTGCTGCTCGAGTCACCACCTTCAGGACGGCAGTGAGCGCCAGACCCAAACGAACCCAGCAGCCAGCGCGTGCTTTCGTCAGACTCGAGGACTTCGCGTTCGTCATCTGCCCAGGGCAGGTGAACTTCGTCAAGGTTAATCAGCATTGGTGCGTTGCGTGGAATCACGCCGAGATGATCGTTGAAGTACAACTTCATGTGACGTTCGTTGATGATTGGCAGATCAAGTCCTAAAAGTTTGGCAACTTGATTTTGCAATGGTCCTGCGGCGTTGACAAATTTAGAAGTTGTAATCGTGAAAGTTTGGTCATCTCGAGTGACCTGCACACCCTGCACCGCACCCTCGAGAACATTCACAGCCGTTACTTCGCCGCGAATGTACTTAACGCCGTGCGCTTTGGCTTGCTCGAGCAAGTACATGCCCAACTGTTGTGCACTCAACCAACCGCAACGCCTCGCGTGAAGCACCGCAATCACGTTTTCCTCAAGTTCTGGGAAGTGTGCTCGAATCATTTCTGGCTCGAGAATCAAATCTGTGCCGTCAAGTCCGTCCGAAAATCCGTGTGCCGAAGCTGGCGAGTAATTTGATGCGCTCGAGTCGTGAATGCGAAGTGTTCCCGCACCGTTTTTTTCGGCGATTTCGGCAGCCTCACGCATTTTAGGAATTTGATTTGGGTCGCTGGTGGCGTACAGATAACCGCGCCGATTCAAATGAATTTGGTTGTTTGTTTCATTCGCAATCACCTCGAGCCAGTCGATGCTGCGGTTCATTAGACCGACCATCGCGTTGTCAATGCCGCCCCACCAATTGCGGTAGCATTCGGTGGATTTGTCACTGGTCATGGCAAGTGGTGTATCACGCTCGAGCAACACCACATTTTGAACGTTTGATTTGACGGCAAGAAAATAAGCGGTGGCAATGCCCGCGATGCCAGCCCCACAAATGACAACTTCGGCGTGTGAATCGGTCATGAATACTCAACTCCAGGTTTGAAAATTTACGAAGCTCGAGACAAACGCACAAAATCGTTCTTGCCTTTTTGAAGCACAATCGCTTGCTCGAGATCAACATGAAGTTTATCGTCACTTATAGCTTCAGAATTCAGTTTTAGTCCTCGATTTTGAATCAAACGCCTTGCCTCACCGTTGCTGGCAGCAAACCCAGCCAGCACGGCAAGTTTCACAACCCAGAACAAACCATCCTCTTCTCGAGCCTCAGTATTTGGCACAGCAATTTCTTTCATCTGTTCTGGCACGCCACCTTTTGCCACGTTGTCGTAACGTTCTTCGGCGGCTTGCACCGTGTCAGCACCGTGAAAATCGCTAACAATCGCTCGAGCCATGACACGGTGCGCCATGACTGCGCCCAATGCCAGAGTTTCGGCAACATCCAGTTTCGTGAAATGTGTGATGTACTGCTCGAGTTGCGGGTCTTGAACTTTCATCAGCTTGGAAAACATGACATCGCTGGCTTCGGAAATACCGATGTAATTGTCCAGGCTCTTGCTCATTTTTTCGACGCCGTCCAAGCCCACCAGAAGCGGCGTGGTCAGCACGACTTGAGGCTCGAGTCCGTATTCGCGTTGAATGTCACGCCCGACCAGCAAATTAAAGGTTTGGTCTGTGCCGCCCAGTTCGACATCGGCTTTGATTGCCACGCTGTCGTAAGCTTGCGCGAGTGGGTACATCAGTTCGTGCAAACTGATCGGCGTGCCGTTCGCATAACGGTTGCTGAAATCCTCGCGGGTCAGCATTTGCGCCACCGTGTACTTGGCGGCAAGCCGAATCACATCCTCAAAATCAAGCGCCTCCAACCATTCAGAATTGTAGCGAATCTCGAGCTTGCTCGGGTCAGCATCCAGAATGATTGTGGCTTGCTCGAGGTAGCTTTTGCCATTCTTACGGGTTTGCTCGAGCGACAGTGCTGGACGGGTTTTGCTCTTGCCGCTCGGGTCGCCAATCATGCCCGTAAAATCGCCAATAATCAAAATGACTTTGTGCCCCAAATCCTGAAATTGACGCATTTTTTTCAGCACAATTGCGTGACCAAAATGCAAATCTGGACGGCTCGGATCGCAGCCGAGTTTGATAGTTAACTGCCGTCCCGATTTTAACTTCTCGAGCAATGAATCCATCGGCGTGATCTGTACCGCACCGCGTGAAATAATCTCGAGTTGTTCCGTAACACTTAAATTTGACATAAAATCCTCGTTTCAAAGAAAACGCCCCGAGTTGTCGGGGCGAGAAAAGGCAAGCTCGAACCCTCAGACCAGAAAAGTCTTTGGGGCATGATATCGGTTGTTGATCTGCGACATGCCAGGGATTCTAACGCCTTTGGAAGCTCGAGGGCAAGATTCGAGTATTATTGCGTCATCATGAAATCTCCTCGAGACATTCAGCAGTTTTCCCGTGCCACGCAAGCACTCTGGGCGGGCGAGGACGAATACCTGGTCGAAGGGGCAACCCAAGTCCCTATCGTGCAAAGCGTCGCGTTTGGCTACGACGGGCTTGACGAATGGCTGGATGTTGCGCTTGGACACAAACCAGGACACATTTACAGCCGCAACACCAACCCGACCTTGCATGCTTTCGAGGAAAAAGTACGGATTCTCGAGCGTGGTGAGGCAGCAACCAGTTTTGCCAGTGGCATGGCAGCCGTCTCGAACACCCTGTTTGCGTTTTTAAAACCTGGTGATCGTGTGGTTTCGGTCAAAGACACGTACGGCGGCACGAACAAAATCTTCACCGAATTTCTGCCCAAAATGGGCGTCGAGGTCGTGCTGCTCGACACCACCGATTTTGCCGCCATCGAACTCGAGATTCAAAAAGGCTGCAACATCTTGTACCTCGAGACGCCAACCAACCCGACCCTCAAAGTGATCGACATTGAACGCCTTGCCAAAGCGGGTCATGCCGTGGACGCTATCGTCGTGACCGACAACACGTTTGCCACGCCGATCAATCAAAATCCGCTCGAGCTTGGGTCGGACATTGTGCTTCACAGTGCCAGCAAGTTTCTGGGCGGTCATGCCGACGCGCTGGGCGGCATTATTTGTGGCAGCCAGGAATTGGTGCAGCAGGTCTACCATTACCGCGAAATCACGGGCGCGGCACTCGACCCCTTCGCGGCGTATTTGCTGCTGCGCGGCATGAAAACCCTTGATCTGCGCATCGAACGGCAAAACGCCAGTGCCCTGAAAATTGCGCACTGGCTCGAGGCTCATCCCGCCATCGAACGTGTGTATTACCCAGGACTCGAGTCTCATGCGCAATTTGATGTTGCCAAACGGCAAATGCGTGGATTTGGCGGCATGATGAGTTTTGTCATGAAAGGCGATTACGAAACAGTCAAAACCGTGTTGCCGCGCTTGAAATTGGCGCACCGCGCAGCAAATCTGGGCAGCGTCGAAACCATTGTTGGACCACCAGCCACGACCAGCCATGTCGAATGTACACTCGAGGAACGTGCGGCGATGGGCATTCCAGAGGCTTTGGTGCGGTACTCGACGGGCATAGAAAATGTCAACGATCTGATTGGTGATCTCGAGCAAGCGCTGGCTGGGGTTTGAGTTTTGGTTTGAGATTGAAAACAGATAGAAAAGCAAGTGGCTCGAGAGTAGGATTCTCGAGCTGCTTCTTATAGCTAGATAATATCACGGAGTGATTGTAAATACTAGATCTTGATAGATAATAACTTTTAACCTAAATTGATGCCCGAAAGGAGAGTAAAATGCTTGAATGGGGCGGAGATGCGGTCATGACACTCGAGGATGCTGCAATATTCCTCAAGGTTTCAGAAACCACGGTGTATCAACTGGTGCGTTCAGGAGAGTTGAAAGCACGAAAAGTTGGTCGGGAATGGCGGATACTCAAGTCACAACTCGTAGAATTTCTCAAACTCGAGGGGGAAACCATGATTTCAGACAACGTGATACTGGCAGACGAAGTCAACGGCGGCGAGTACCGAATTGAAGATGGACAAGAGAAAGTGGCGTTGTGGTTGCCAATCTCGAGGACGCAAAAAACGCAATTGATTGAACGCATGACTGCCAAGAAAATTTCGATGACAGAACTGATGATGAACGCTATCAAAGACTTTCAGTAAAATCTCGAGCAACACGAAAGGGGAGAGCAGAATTCTGCTCTCCCCAATATTTTTGAAACTCGAGATTGTCAGTTTGTAAATTGATCTGCAGCAACTCGAAATAATTTCTCGAGCCTCATTGCCAATTTACGACTGATGGGGCGTTCGCCACGCAAAACCCGACTGTAATTGCTCTGATTGATCTCGAGTTTGTCTGCCATTTCTTGCTGGGTGAAATTGTTGCTATCTTGAATTGCCCGCAGTAAATCAAAGCCACGAATTGTTTCGGTTGCCATGTCATCATTTACAGCTTCCCAATCGGCAATATATTGCGCTGCCAAACGCCATAAGCTCCGATGAGGCTCGAGTGTGGTGTCAAACTGTTTCATCAAGTCGCGCATGAAGTTCAGCATCTCGAGGTACTGTGTTTCAGATTCGATTGGGTGCAGTTGCGCGTTGTAAAGCGCTTCCCAGTTTTGGGTTATGGTGCTGAGTTTCATCATGTGGGTCTGCCCTCCTTGTTCCAACGGTCATAGTTTCGATGGGTTAATACCTCGAGAACAAACAGGACTCGGTATTCAAAATCAATTCGGGTGACGATGCGGTAATCGTTGCCTCCGACATCAAAAATGAAGATTACGGTGTTATCTTTGGCTCGAGCAAGGTCAACACTGCCGAATGTGGCTTTGAGTTCTGCAAAGTTTGTAGGATTGACACTGCGAGCCAGTTTGTTCCAGTCGCGCAAAGCAGCTTCGGCTTCAACGTGAACTTCCCAAAATTCACGCAAGGTGCGAAGTGCAATGACACTCACGAACAATAAAATAGCATAAATAGCATAAACTGACAACCAATGGCGTTAAACTCGAGTAAGTAACACAAAAGAGGAGAGCGAATTTTCGCTCTCCCCACCATTGCGAAACTCGAGATTCTAAAACTTCCCTTTCGCAAAGCTCGAGCACCAAAATCAACATCCGCATTATGGCGGAATCGGCAGGTTTGAACTTGCGGAACACATGTTCGTATCAACAACAGTGAGGAAATCATATTTCAAGCAGCTTGATTTTTTGGCATTGTCGCAATCAAAGCCCTAAGCACCGCGTTGACTTGTTCGGGTGTCGCAAAAACTTTGGCGACATCAGGTTCGAGCAGCACAACTCGAGAACCATTTGGTATGTTGGCAAAACGATTCGGTTTAGCCTGAGTGTAATCAAAAGTGTATTCAGCTTTTAATTCATCCGAGGTGTTTGACATACATCACTTCCTCTCTTTTTGTTGCCAATCGAGCGCTGATAATTCTAACAACTCCAAGCTCATTTTCCGTAAAACTAACCAGTAATAAAATTCCGTTTTTTGTATGACCCAGCAAAATTTCTCGAGTTTCAAAATCCGAGTGTTCCATGTCAAAAAAAATAACAGCCAAAGGATTCTCAAAAACAAGACTTGCTTCTTCAAAACCAATACCGTGCTTTTTGAAATTGCTTTGGGCTTTATTTTCATCCCATTCAAAACGCGGCATGAACCCGATTCTAGCGCTTTAACAGTTTAAAAGGAATCGGAGGGATTTGAACCCTCGAGACTTCAGTCTGCACGCCTTAGCAGGACGGCGCAATAAACCACTCTGCCACGATTCCATAATGCTCGAGATTTACCCCTCAAGCTGGGTTTTGGCGAGCCTGGAGGGATTTGAACCCCCATCAATACGTTTTGGAGACGTACTCCCTTAGCCAGTCGGGATTCAGACTCGTAAAGCTCGAGATTCTCGAGCATGTGGAGGGAAGCAGGGGAATCGAACCCCCGAGCCTTTGACAGCCAGTCGTTTTCAAGACGATTTCCTCGACCTAACCGGACACTTCCCTTAATAAGACCTCGCTCGGAATTGAACCGAGAACCGATGGGTTGCAGCCATCGTTCATGCCGTCTGAAACAAGGTCATAATGCTCGAGAACCCTCGAGACTTTGTGGTGGAGAAGACGGGACTCGAACCCGCATAATCAGACTCGCTCGAGCGGAGCGAGGCAAAGAATCTTGCACTGTCGGTATTGGGAAACCCGCTTCCTGCGGCAAGTTACAAGCCCACTCGAGACTCTTCATCTCGAGTCGCCAGCCAGTGCATCCAGAACCCCCGACGGTTTTTGACCTGTCCTGAAACAATTAAGTTACCGAATGAATCGTTTTTCGGTGCGCTCCCGTTTGCGCTACTTCCCCGTGATGCTCGAGTTTTCTCGAGACTTGTGGTGCTGGTGCTCTTCCAGAGATTTGAACTCTGACATCACTGATCTTAAGTCAGCAGCCTCTACCAATTGGGCTAGAAGAGCAAAATGGGGCAGAACCCCACGTGCAACTGGTGCTTTCCGAGAGACTCGAACTCTCACTGAACCGTGTTTGAAACGGCATCCTCTACCAATTGGGCTAGGAAAGCAAACCCTCGAGAATCCTCGAGGTTGTGGTGCGCCGAGCGGGAGTCGAACCCGCAAACTCCTGGTTCTAAGCCAGGCGAGACTGCCAATTCCTCTATCAGCGCGTGGTGCAATCGGAAGGAATCGAACCTTCGTCTCCTGCATGGCAAGCAGGTGTCGTAAACCAC
Organism: Deinococcales bacterium; assembly: GCA_031391225.1. GTDB lineage: Bacteria > Deinococcota > Deinococci > Deinococcales > JAAFIG01 > JANXTZ01. The sequence continues at coordinate 12,812 of JANMUC010000337.1, read as the reverse complement.
TGGACAACGAATGCAATAGAATCTCAAAACTCGAGATTTTTTGGTGCGGTAGGAGGGACTTGCACCCTCGTTCTCTGCTTGGAAGGCAGGCATCCTGAAAAAAATCCCGTTTTGGTTTTGGATGCTTTTCCCAAAACCAAAACCGACCAAAGGGAGTAGGGAAGATGTGTATCATACTGAAATGGAAGATACGGAGCTTGCGGAGTATCTGAAATGCAAGTGTGATACACAGGCTGCTGAATGACAACCGCATTGGAGCGCACGGTAGGATTTTCACCCACATTTCCTGCTGGAACGCAGGTGTCCTAAAATTGGACGACGAAACGCATGGTCGGGAGCAGAAGCGGGGTTAACCTCGAGCCTGATCCCGAATTGAAACTTTGTGTGCTCTAAGGTTTCAAGGGGTGGAACTGGTGGGTTTCCTCGGACTCGAACCGAGACTTCGCAGCTTAAAAGCGACCATGCCCGAAGGTGCATTTTATGGTCAAGAAGGCTGCTGCTCTACCTATTGAGCTAAAAACCCATGTGGGACTGGTGATCTCGAGGGGAATTGAACCCCTATTCTCAGATTGAAAGACTGAAGTCCTAAACCATTGGACGACGAGACCATGTTGAGATTTGGAATCTCGAGTTTCTGGCAGGGGAAGACGGACTCGAACCGCCATTTGACAGCTTCAAAGACTGTTGACTTGCCAATTAGTCCATTCCCCTGTGCCTCGAGCAAGTTTGTGCATCACAGTAAAAACTTCTTGCAGGGTTTGAACCTGCTCTCCTTTTGGGATTGACCGATAACTGTGATGCTTCGGCTCGAGATTTCAACTACTGGTCGAGAGACTTGGAATCGAACCAAGACCTTCCGCTCTTCAGACGGACGCGCAACACCTTGTACGCTATCTCTCGAGGTGGATGCGGAACCGAGAGTCGAACTCGGCATGTCGAGCTTATGAGACTCGATGTGTCACCAGACACGTTCCGCAATGTTCACCCTCGAGGCTTTGGAGGCTTTATTCTCGAGGGTTGTGGTAGGCACGGAGGGACTCGAACCCCCAGCGTTCTCTATGTAAAAGAGGCACTCTGCCATTGAGTTACGCGCCTAAAAAGCGCTCTGGATGAAAGATTTTAACTTCCGACCTCTCCCCCTGGGGAAGTGCTCTGTCGCTGAGCTAAACCAGAACTGGTGGAGGTGGCGGGAGTCGAACCCGCATTGTTTCTGTGTGCAAAACAGATGCCATCCCATTAGGCGACACTCCCAAACTGGGCGAATTTGTCCTGCGCCCGCCTTGGCGCTTTGGTAAGGGATGTAAGAATTGAACTTACCTGATGTCCAGTTTCCAAAACTGGAGACTCACCTTGAGTCCGATCCATTATTCGTGCTTCTTGCTCATAAGACAGCACCTATTGGGCTATTCGCGCTTCTTGCTCATAAGACAGCACCTATCGGGCTATTCGCGCTTCTTGCTCATAAGACAGTACCTATCGGGTTATTCGCGCTTCAGTTCCTCGAGTTCAAGCCACTCGGTCACGCGGTATACCTGTTTTTCAGCATAAAAATTTCAGAACGCAACAGCCTGGTTTCTCCCTCTCAGTTGGGATTGGAACCCTCGGCAGGACTTAAACCCGCACCGTTCTTGTTAGAAGCAAGACACTCTGTTCATTTGAGCTACGAGGGCATTCTGGAGCACCTAGAGGGACTCGAACCCCCATTCTCGACGTTCGATGCGTCGCGCCGTTCCTTTGGGCTATAGGTGCAAAAAGTGTGGTTTGTGTTGGTTTCTCCGACTTTGGTCGGATGGACTTTAAGACGTTGTTCAGTTTCGCTTCATATTGAATTGCTATACATTAGCAATTGTCAGGGATTTATCAGCTTGGCGAACAGGGAGGCGAACATGTACACAGAACAGGTTGTCACCACACCAGATCAACAGGAAATCCCCAAAGCATATTCAGAGGTTGAATACCTGCTTTCCGCTTCCGAACACGTCGAACAACTGGTTGACACTTTCGAGGGAATTTCGCTGAAAGATTCTGCCAAAGCAGCGCTGATGGATCGCAAAGAAGCCAAATACTTGTGTCATATCGACACATTGCTCGAGATGCTGCCTCGTTTGCGTCAGGACTATCAGGTGCTCGAGATTGAGACGGGACGTTTGATGGGGTATCGCAGTTTGTATTTGGACACACCAGATTTTGGTTTGTACATGGCGCATCACAATGGAAAACCAAGTCGTTACAAGGCGCGTTACCGTCATTATTTGCAGACGAACACGCTTTTTTTTGAGGTCAAAGTCAAGCAAAAAGCCAGAACCTCCAAAAAACGTCTTTCGCTCGAGCCAACTTCAGATTGGACACATAACGTTCCGCTCGAGTTTTTTAAGGCGAAACGTCCACTCGAGGAACGGATGATCGAACCGAAGCTCGAGGTTTGGTGTAAGCGAATTACCTTGGTTGGGAAGCACTCGGCAGAACGGCTGACCATCGATTTGGATTTGGCGTTCGGTTTACCAGAGCAAGCGCTGGAGGCTGGATTTAAGAACGCGGTGATTCTCGAGTTGAAGTTTTCGGACTCACAAACAACGTTTATGCCGATAGCTCGAGATTTTCATTTGCGTGGTCAACGTTTTTCCAAGTACAGCGTGGGTTGCGGCTTGATGTACCCGAATTTGAAAGCCAATGCGTTTAAGCCTCAGCGTTTGGCGATTGAAAGGATTGAGTATCGTGGTTGATCTTCAAATGCCGGTGCAGTTCTTTTTTCGATTGGCAATTCACCTGGCTTTCTTGATTGGTTTGGTACGGTTTTTGTATTACCCTCAAAACCGTAATCGAGATTTGACGTTTAGTTTCTTGGTGTTCGGTTTGGTCATTTTCTTGGTGATGTATTTCATGATTGGTCTTAAAGTTTCGGTTGGTTTTGCATTGGGTGCTTTTGCGGTCTTTGGTATTTTGCGTTACCGCACCGAAGCGATGCTGACCAAGGATTTAACCTATTTGCTGGTGGTGGTGGGCATGTCCGTTTTGAACGCCATCCTGATGTTTCAAGCCGTTGAACTTGTCGTTCTTAACGTGCTGCTGGTGGGTTTTACCTTTCTTGGCGAACGGATTACGGGTCTTGCGGGTGGGCGACAAGCCAATGTGCAATTTGAAAAACTCGAATTGATTGTGCCTGAACGTCGTTCAGAATTGATTGCCGACCTCGAGCAACGTACTGGTTGGGTGATTCTTGGCATTGAAATTGGCGATCTTGATTTCTTGCGTGACACAGTGCAACTGAGGGTTAATTACCAGTCTTCTAAAATCCCTGCACCAGGGAAAGTAAAAACATATCTTCAAAACCAAAATGCCAGTGATTGAGGGCGATCAAGACAGTTTTACATCGTGTCTGAGGATAATGGCTGACCTTCGAGGATTCGAACCTCGGACATCTCCGTTAACAGCGGAGCGCTCTGACCGCCTGAGCTAAAGGTCAATAGGCTCGAGCCGTGTATCTTTGGCTCAAAGCATTGGTGGGTGCGGAAGGATTTGAACCTCCATGTCGCAATGACGCTTGATCTACAGTCAAGTGCAATACCGTTCTGCCACACACCCAATCTCGAGGTTCAAGGTCACACTTGAACCCAAGATTTTTATTTTGGCACTCGAGTTGTCAATATTCTCAGATGCGTTCCCAGTGTTTGGGAGCGCTCTTTTGGGTCCACCGTCGGGAATCGCACCCGAGTTTCCAGGGTCACAACCTGGCGTCCTGTCTGTTGGACGACGACGAACAAAATAAAATTGAAAAAGGGCTTCTACCGATTCGGTGAAGCCCAAAAGTACAATGGGTTTACCGAGTTAACTTGTGAAAACCTCGAGACGGTATTCATTACGACCTTGCCAACTGCGAACGGTTTGATGCTTCGGGCTGCTGCTCGAGCGAAGCGAGGCATTGAATTCTGCACAGATGACCAATTCATTTCTGCCATAACCCGACAACAGATTCGCGCCAAAATTCGTGGCGGGTATCTCGAGTCTTAAATTTTGGACTGGCATAAATGTCATGGGTTCAGACCTTTCAAACCTCGAGTGTCTCTCGGGGTAAATCTCGAGATAGAGTTTATGGTGCGAAGTGGTTTGTGTCATTCGTACAATTGCTTAGTACCGAGTAAGCCATTTGGTCACGTGAATTTTTAATTCTGAAGAATTCAAACCTTGAAATCGAATCCCAATACGACGTAGGGGCGAGGCACGCCTCGCCCTTGCAATACAGATTATTTTTCAAACAATGAAGATTCAACAGATTTTGGTTTTGTCTCGCAATTTGATTTCGATGCCGTGAAAGTTTAGGCTCGAGTCATGAAAACCGATGTGACACTCGAGGAAGCCGTTTCTATTTTGGCAGGTATTTTGCATGAGCCACAACGCGAATCTGTTTCATTGCTCGAGGGGTTGCATCGGGTATTGGCGGAGGATTTAGAAAGTTTGGTCGATCATCCAAGTGTTGATGACAGTTCTCTGGATGGGTACGCTGTACGGCTCGAGGATACGCTTCAAGCCTCGCCAGACATTCCCGTGCGGCTTGAGGTGATGGGCGCGGTTGCAGCAGGCTCTCAGCCGTTTGTGAGGCGGCTCGAGAAAGATCAGGCGGTCAAGGTTTTTACGGGTGCGCCCGTACCCGATGGCACAACAGGCATTGTGATGGTCGAAAACACGGCTCGAGACGAGGACAGCGTTTTGGTCTATCGTCCCGCCACCGACGATGTTCGCAAGCGTGGGCAAGACCTCGAGGTTGGGAAATCGTATTTGCAACGCGGGCAGATTTTGCGTGGTTCACAAATCGCGTTGGCGGCGGCAATGGGTCACTCGAGTTTGCCAGTTTTTAAAGCTCCTCGAGTTGCCATTCTCAGCACGGGCGATGAAATTCTCGAGCCTGGACAGCCTCTTCCGCCTGGTGGGGCGTACAACGCCAACAGTTACGGTTTGGCGGCAATGCTGCGCGAAATGGGTGCAGAACCCGTGATTTTACCTCGGGTGAAAGATGATTTGGATTCGATTCGCCAAAGTTTTGAAGCCGCCAAAGACTGCGATTTGCTCCTGACCATCGGCGGGGTCAGCATGGGTGACCGTGATTTTGTCAGGATGCTGCTCGAGCGTGAAGCAAACATTCATTACTGGAAAATCAAAGTCAAACCTGGTGGTCCTCCCGTGTGCGCGACCTGGAAAAACCTGCCCGTGTTTGGGCTTCCTGGCAACCCAGTCTCGAGCCTAGTGATTTTCTTGTTGGTGGTCAAACCTGCGCTTTACAAACGTTACGGCGTCCTCGAGAAGGCTTATGAAACCGTGACTGCCACCGCACTGACGCCGTTTAAAAGTGCTGGCGTGAAAACTGGAATGTGGCGTTGTACGCTCGAGAAAACCGAGGCAGGTTTTGGGGCAAGAGCATTTGGCAATCAAAGTTCTGGCGTGTTGCGTAGCATGGTGCAAGCCAACGCGCTGGCGGTTGTACCACCACAAACTGAAGTCAAATTGGGCGATAAGCTCGAGGTCATCAGGCTTTAAAAAAAGAGGCTCGAGTATCAACACTCGAGCCTCTCGGATGGCTGGGTTTCACTTGGCTGGGTTGAGGTAAACCTTGAGTGAACGGTTTTTAGGCAAGTTTGCCGTGCCTTTGTAAGTTTCAAAACCATCTTTAGAGACGGTCAATTCGTAATCACCGGCGGGCAAATCAGACCAATTGGTTTCAGCTCCAGTTTTGTCCTCGAACTCCTGTCCTGCACTCGAAATACGAACACTTGCATCGCTGGCTTTTGGATTGCTCAGACCAATCCGAAGTTTGCACGGACAAGCGGGACCAGTTCCGCCTTTTTCAGCAATGTTGAGGGTCAAGCTTGGGAAATTGGTGATGCCAGCGCTACGCACGCTAAAATCACGATCTCCACTGGCTGTTGGCTCAACGTCAAAACGCCAGGTGTTGTCCATGCCAATGTTGGTTTTACCAATGTTGGTTTCGCCATCGTAAATCTCGAGTTCAGTACCAGCTTTGCCTGTGCCTGCCAAAGTAAATTTGCCAAACGGTAAGAAACCATTTGCGTCCAGCACTGGGGCGGTAATCGCAAATTCTTCGGATTGCATGGTCATGCCTGGCATGGCGGCGGCTGGTGGTGTGGCGGTGGTTTCAGCTTGACCAGCGATAGCGCCCACAACAAAACCAAAAACCATTAAAAAAGCACCCACGCCAAAGAACGGACCTGCCAAAGCCCGACGGCGTCCCATCGCCCAAGCGATTGCCGCGCCAACAATGCCAGCCAAGCCCAACAAGAAAAAAGGTAAAAACAGTAAACTCATGTGGTGAACCCCTTTGATTAAATTTCAAACCTCGAGTGTTGCCCTCGAGAAGAATTAGCTTTGGTATTCTACACTTTCCGAGACAGGGCAATCCTCACCCGCAAAAATCATGATCCTAACCGTGTATCTCGAGATTGAAATGATTTTCACACACCTGGGGTTATGATTTTGCCATGAAAATTTTAGGAAAGTTGTGGCTGGTTGGGTTATTTTTGGTTTCTTTGTTGACGGTTAGTGCTCAACAAAAGAGCATTTACTTGTATTCCCGAACCTACTTGCCCAATCAGGATGCGTTTGTCGAATTTAACGCGCCTCCAGGGAATTTGGTCTTGTCACTCGAGCGCGTCCTCGAGCCTGAACAAGTCTTGTTGGGGCAGAAGAACATTCGTAAACCCGTGCTGCCGAGCAATGCCAAAACCAAAGTGATTCGCCGCGTCACACGGCGTTTAACGACTGACGGTTATGACCGTTACAGCTTTGGCAAATTGCCGGTTGGCGTTTACGCCGTGCGTGCGACTCGTGGACAGACCAAAACCAGTATTTTGATGCTGGTATCAGATCTGGGTTTGGTGGTTAAACGTGCACCGACCAAAGCTTTAACTTACAGCGTCAATCGTTTTTCTGGCGCACCAAAAGTTGCCAGCGTTTGGCTTTGGGATGGTGGCATCAAAGACCAGACGCTTTCGAGCAAAGACGGTGTTGCGGAACTTGAGGTGAACAAAAAATCAGAACCAGTGTTCTTGGCTCGAGCTGGGAATGCTTGGGCGTTGTCTGGCGGGTACTGGAATTCTTACGAGGATGCCAAAATCAAGGGTTACATTTACACGGACCGCCCTGTTTATCGCCCTGGACATCATGTCGAATTCAAGGGTACATTGCGCGATGCTAAAACCTTGAAAGCCATTGCAGGCAAAGATGTCACTGTGACCGTTCGAGCCTCGCAGGACGATTCCGAAGTCTTCAAAACCGACCTTAAAACCAATGAGTTCGGTTCGTTCAATGCGGGTCTAGATTTGACGCTCGAGGCGGTCACGGGTACGTACTACGTCAGCGCGAATGTGAAGGGCGATACCAGTGAAAGTTATTCGGGAACGTTTATCGTTGAAGCCTATCAAAAACCTGAGTACAGTGTGACGGTCACGCCAAGCCGTGAACGTGCCGTGCAGGGTGACCGCGTGAAGTTTAAAATTTCTGCCGATTATTTGTTCGGCGGTAAAGTTTCGGGCGCGAAAGTCACGTATTTTGTCACCAAAGCCAATTATTATGCGTACACCTACGACGGCGAAACCTATGACGGCTCGAGCGAGAGCACCGATTACGGCTCGGATTTGGTGATCCGCGAAGAGGCGCGACTCGACCAGAACGGTTCGCTCGAGGTCAGTTTGCCGCTCGAGAAAAACCCGAACGCTCAGGCACTTTCGTACCGCATTCAAGCCGAGGTCGAGGACGAATCGCGGCGCACAGTGGCGGGCAATGCCAGGGTGATTGCGTTTCCCTCAGCAGTCAACGTGTCTTCAAGAACCAGCGATTATATTTACCAACCAGGCGATACGGTCACCAGCACGGTCAACACCAGCGATTTAAATGACAAACCAATCTCGAGTGTCGTCTCGCTCGAGGTGGTGCGCGAATCGTGGGTCAAAGTCAAGAACGATTACAAATCGGTTTCGACCAGCCTTTTTACCCGTTCGATCAAAACAAACGTGGATGGCGTTGGAATACTCAATTTCAAAGCGCCTCAAGGTGGCGGTTACAACATTATCGCCAAAGCCAAAGATTCTGCGGGTCGGGTTTCACGGAGCGAATCCTTTATTTGGGTACTTTCGGACAACCAAGATTGGTACTGGAATTACCGCGAACTCGAGATCAAACTCGACCAAAAAAATTATAAAGTTGGCGATACGGCAACGGCTCTTATTGGTTCACCAAAACCGGGCGTCCCTGTGCTGGTCACGCTCGAGCAGGATGGTATCAAACGTTATGAGCTTGTAAGAAGCCAGGGCGCGGCAATTCGTTACCGCTTTAAGATCACCAAAGACATGCAGCCAAACATCTTTATTTCGGCAGTTTTGGCTTCTGAGGGTAACTTTTTCTCGAACACGGCAACCGTGCGCGTTCCTGTGACCGACGCGTTCTTAAAGGTTGCCATCACGCCAGACAAAGCCAAATACCTGCCAGGGGAAAAAGGTAAACTCGAGATTGCTGTGACCGACGTAAACGGCAAGGGCGTGCCTGCCGAGTTGGGCGTTGGCGTGATTGACGAAGCCATTTATTTGGTGCGCTCGGACGACACGCCAGACATTAGAGGTTTTTACTATGGCACACGCGGGAATCTTGTGGGTTACAGCACCTCCGACGGCTTTAGTTTCGAGGTCGAAGCCCAAATATTGGCGGGTTTAAAACCCGAAACCACCAGCGCCAGATTTGCCCAAAACAAAGAAGATTCTGCCGCCAAAGCCGCGCCAGGTGACAGCCCGAACACGCCGCGCAAAGACTTCCGCGACACCGCGCTTTGGGTTCCTAACGTTGTGACCGATGCCAACGGACGCGCCACCCTCGAGGTCACTTACCCAGACAATTTAACGACCTACCGCACCACCGCCAGGGGCATCACGACGGACGCCAAAGTCGGGCAGGGAACAGGCAAGTCATTGGTCACCAAAGATGTTTTGACGCGTTTGATTACGCCGTCCTTCTTGGTGCGCGGCGACAGTTCGGTACTCTCGAGCATCACCAACAACACCACCGAAAACGCGATTACCGCGCAACAAAAACTCGAGTTGCAAAACCTCGAGACAACAGGTTCTATAGACCGTCAGTATCCGTTGGCAGCCAAAGCCAGACAACGCACGGATTACACCGTGACCGCCAGTAAATTTGGCACGGCAACCGCCACCGCCAGCGTCAGTTCTGAGGGTGGCACGGATGCGGTGCAGCTGAATGTTCCGGTGCTGCCGCGCGGTTTTCAAGACCGTCAAGGATTCGCAGCCAATGTCTCTGAAGGCGTCAAAACCCTGAACATTCCAAGCGATGCCAACCTCGAGACTGCCAAACTTCGCGTGTATATCACGCCAAACCTGACAGGTGCCGTCGCCCCAGCCCTCGAGTATCTGGTTGGATACCCGTATGGTTGCACCGAGCAAACCATGAGTCGTTTCTTGCCAGCGCTTCTCGCCCAGAAAACCATTGGGCTAAACGGACTCTCGCAAGCCACGATTGACGAAATTCCAGCCATCACCAAAGCAGGTGTCAAGCGCCTACTCGACTTTCAACATGGCGACGGCGGTTGGGGATTCTGGCAAACCGATTCCAGCACCCTCGAGATGAGCGCTTACGTGCTGCACGGTCTGGTCAAAGCCAAACAGGCGGGCGCAAAAGTACCAAATGCCGCGCTCGAGAATGCGGTCAAATACGTTTCCAAAACCGTGCAAGATAGCAAGCTCGAGCAGGGAGAACGTTCTTACGCGTATCGCGCTCTTGCCGAGGCTGGACGGGTCAACGTGGACGCGTTGCAGCGTTTCTCGAGGCGCACCGAACTCGAGCCTTACGCGCTAGCGAATGTGGCACTTGGACTTGCCAAAGTTGGCAAAACCACGGACGCCAAAGACGTGCTTGACCGTTTGAAAGCCAAACGGATTGACCGTAATCGCGGAATTCACTGGGAAAAACCAAAGAAGCCTTACGACTGGTATTACTACTGGGACGACAATAATATTCAAACCACCGCAGTCGCACTCCAAGCGATTGCCAAACTCGAGCCTGCCAGCCCGTTGCTGCCGAAAATCTCCAATTGGATTCTTAAAAATCGCTCTGGTTCACGTTGGGTCAGCACCCAAGACACCGCCAGCGTGATCGAAGCCGCAATCGCCTTGCCCAAATCTGCAACGACAGCCAGCACCTCAACCTCGAGCATTTTCTTAAACGGCGCGAGCGTCGATGCGAAAGCCTTACCGAGCAGTGCTGGAACGCAATCGCTCGAGCTTCCAGCCTCATCTCTCAAAGCTGGCAAGAACACGCTCGAGGTTCAGAATTCCGATCCGAACACACTTTACAGTGCCGAACTGAGCATTGTGCGTGAACCGACAGAACTGAAATCTTCTGATTTAAGCGGCTTAAAGGTCAATCGCAAGTACGAAAAACTCGAGGCAAAATGGGACGCCAAGCAAAACCGTTACGTGTACGGACGCAAACCGCTGCTCAGCGCCGGCAAGCTCCAACCTGTGACTGTGGGTGACATGGTGCTCGTGACCTTGTACGTCAAATCGCTCGAGGGTCGAATGCAGTACGTGCTCGTCTCCGATCCAATTCCTGCGGGCATGAAAGCGCTCGACGAACGCAGCCTCAGCATCACTGGTGTCTCGAGCGGCGATAATTATTACGATTGGAATTACTGGTATTCCGGTCGTGACATTCGTGATGAGCGCGTGGACTTGTACGCCTATGCTTTAGAGGGAACCCAAACCATGCAGTACATTCTGCGGGCGCAAACCCCAGGCAAATACACCGCCCTGCCCGCCAATGCCAGCCTGATGTATGACCCCGAAGTTATGGGTCAGAGCGCCGCCAGCACCTTCACCATCCGTGACCGAGGACAATAAAAATTCTCGAGACTCCTCAACGTTCCCACCTCAAAAATACCCCCCTGCAAGCAGGGGGGTGCCGCATGTCAGAAAGGTCAATTCACCATGCTAATCTGCAAGTTCTGGTCATTGCGGCGGGTCTTGCGCTACGAAAACATCAAATTCAGACCAAAAATTCCAGTCCCTCGAGTTTCGTCTTTCCCAAAAAAACAATTCATTGCTTTTGTGCTCGCCTTGCTTCTGCCCTCGAGTGTTGCCGTTTCAACCTTTCAAACCAGCAATCTGACCATTAAATACCACGATCCCAAAGATAAAGCCCAGCTCGAGTTTGTGGTGTCTGCCTGGAAAGACGCGCAGACCAAACTTCGTGCAATCGGACTCGAGCCTCAAAGCATCACGCTCGAGGCGTATGCCAGTGCCGCGCAATTCAGCAAAGTGACAGATGAACCCTGGTTTGTGGCAGCCGTTACCCAAGGGAAACGTATTCAAACCCAGCGACTCGGAGCATTAAAAACTCGAGGAATCCTGAAATTCACGATTCTCCACGAGACGTTCCACACCGTGCAACCCTCCAAACTCCCGCGTTGGTTGGCAGAAGGTCTGGCTCGAATTTTCTCTGGAGAAAATGCCAGTGACCCGATCCAAACCAAGCTCGAGCAAGTCTCAGAAGCTCAGTTGAACACCGCACTCGAGGGACGTAACGCGCAAATCAATCTCGAGCAAGCGTACTGGGAAGCCAGCCGCCGTGCTCAGAAATTATTGGCATCTCGAGGTTGGAAAGTCATTTTGAATCCCTACCGTTAAGACCGAACGCCTCTCGCATCTCAATTTCGTTTCTCGCTTGTGCGATACTAAAGCCATGAGATTCAAAAACTCGAGAATTGTCTTTGGAGGTCGTGTATGAAACCACAAACCCTTATTCCCCTGCTGGTGATAGCGGTTGCCGCATTTTTTGGTTGGAATTCGTATCAGAACTGTCAGTTGCAATTGCCTGGACTTGCCACGCCCGCCAATTGTATCTCGAGTCCAACCACACCAACAACCCCTACAACACCCACCACACCGACTACTCCCACAACCCCCACCACACCGACTACACCAACGACTCCAACGACTCCAGCTACTCCCACCACACCAACAGGTGGCGGCGCTCCAGAATTGACGATGGTTACGCCCGATGTAAATCCTGTGGTCAACCTTCGTCCCGAACGCGCTGCCATCCTCTCGGCATTCTCGAGCAAGGATTACCCAAACGTCATGAGCCTTGCTGACGGTTGGTTGAATGCCCGTCCTGCCGATGCCCTGATTTCATTGGTGCGCAACAACGCGCTCTTAAAACAACGGGCTTCGAGCGTGATTACGATTGGCGTCAGTGTGCCGACCAGTGGTGCGACCACCCAAGCGGGCGAGGCTGTGCTGCAAGGGGTCAACATGGCGGTACAAGAAGCCAACAGAGAGGGTGGGATTAGCGGTAAGTCCATTGCGGTCGAAGTCTTAAACGACCAAAATGACCGTGCCCTGGCGATTCAGGCGGCAACGGCGATGCTTGCCAATACCAAAGTCCTCGGGGTGATCGGACCCGTCAACTCGAGCAGCGCACTTGCCGCCGCCGATATTTACAACGGTGGGTTGGTGCATATTGCACCTACCGCCAGCGATGACCGTCTGGCAGATTCTGGTTCTTGGACGTTTCGCATGGTTCCCAAAAACAGCGCCCAAGGGCGTGCGCTGGCTCGAATTGCCAAGCAGCGTGGCTTCATTCGGATTCCGGTGTTCTTTGATCCCAAAGGGGCGTATTCCAAAGGTTTAGCCGATTCGTTTCAGAAAGAAGCCAGTCAACAAAACATTAGTGTTGTGCCAATCGAATTTACTTCGGGTAGCCTGCCCGAACAAACTGGGTTTGATGTTTTTCAAGAT
>JANMUC010000334.1:0-2602 GCA_031391225.1 Deinococcales bacterium | reverse complement strand
GTAGCGGTTTTGGTGACCCCTTCAGTTTGAGCGAGTGCAATGGCTTCGCATTTGAATTCGGCGGTGTAGGTTTTGTATTTGGACATTTTCTGCTTTCATGTCTCGGAACTTGATGTCCACTAAATCTTAGTCGTTTCAGATGTCAAATAGGTTCTATACGGAAAGGATTCGTGAACATGAACTCGAGCCATCGCCTAAACAAGTGGCGAACTACCCAAAAACGGTCTGTTCGCTTGGTTTTATTGGTTTTTTACATCATTATGTATGCGATTCACTGGGCAGTTACGCTTAGCAATATCGATACGCAGATTGTTTTTGCACCAATTGCTTTTGCTTTGGCGATGCTTTCAAGTTTTTTGCTGTCTTTATCCGTCACACGGCTTCCTGACAAATCGGATCGTCAACTTGACGAACGCCAGAAATCTGTTCGAGATGGCGCATACCGCATCGCATTTCAAATCCTAATTTTTACGGCGTTGCTTGTCACACTGGTGGTTGGCAATACTGGAATTTCAATCCCTGACCAACACCGCAATACCTTCATCTCGAGTTTGTTCATTTGGGCAGCGACACTGCCTGCTGCCGTGATTGCCTGGCTCGAACCCGAACCAATCCCTGATCTCGAGTCATGAAAGGAATGACCAAATGACCATTGACCAAGACATCAAAAACCCGTTTCCCACACCGATTAAACCGCTCAGGGTACGTCGAAATCGTCGGGTACTAACTGCCATCAGCAGTGTTTTTCTAATCGCCGCAATTGTGCTCGCTTTTGCGAAATTAGGTTATCTGGCATTGCCAGCACTGATCGTCAGCGCAGTTTTGGGCATTGTCTTGCAATTTGCCACACGCAATTTATCAAACTCGACAAACCTCATCACTGACGAACGCGAACGAGCGCTGCGCGACCATGCCCACCGAATTGCCTACTGGATTATGGCTGGCGTGCTGGGAGGTATTGTCGGTGGAACGTTCGGATTCCTGATCAAACAAGACCCAAGCGAACCTGTGATGCTGGTCAAAGACTTCTTCAAACTCGAGACTCAAGTCTTCATCTTCTCAATCGCGGCAATCTTTCTTGGACTGCCAACCTCGTTGATTGCCTGGCTCGAGCCTGATGCACTGGACGATACAATATTGGAAAATTGACACGCTCGAGTTGAGATGCTAATTTAATTCCAGATGAAGCACGTGTTCACCACAACCACTATTTAGGCGGCAGACCTCCAAGGTTTGTCGCTTTTACTCGCCTGTCAAGGCGGGTTTTTTATTGGACTAGAATACGTGAACAGCAAAGGACGGAAATCATGAAATTAGCCATCGTAGGAGCCAGCGGCGCGGTCGGTCACGAATTACTCAGTGTGCTCGAGAAATCCAGCCTCAAATTCTCAGAATTAAGACTTTATGCCAGCCCTCGCAGCGCAGGTACAAAACTCGAGTTCAAAGGGCAGCAGTTAATCGTTGAAGTCATGCCCGAGGGCGTGATTGATGCCGATGTGATTCTGGCGAGCGCAGGCGGCAGCATCAGCAAATCCCAAGCCCCAATTTGGGCGGCGGGTGGCGCGGTGGTGATTGATAACTCGAGTGCGTTTCGCTATCACGACGAAATCCCACTGATCGTTCCAGAAATCAACGGTGATGTGCTGCTCGAGAAAGATTGGAGCAAAGGCGGCATTGTTGCTAACCCGAATTGCACCACCGCGATTGCGGTCATGGCATTAAACCCGATTCATAAGGCTTACGGCATCAAACGCGCCATTATCAGCACTTACCAAGCCACCAGCGGCGCAGGGGCAAAAGGCATGAGCGAACTGACCGAACAAACCCGCAACTCGCTCGAGGGGAAACCAGTTGAAAACAATGTTTTCGCGCACAGCATTGTTTTTAATGTGATTCCACACATTGATAGTTTTCAGGACAACGGTTACACCAAAGAAGAAATGAAAGTCGCCTGGGAAACCCGCAAGATTATGCGGGCGGACAGTATCAAAATTTCGTGTACCGCCGTGCGAATCCCAACCCTGCGCACGCACTCGGAAGCCATCACGCTCGAGCTTGAAAAACCTGCCAACCCAAACGATGTTCGCAAGTTGCTCGAGACTGCGCCAGGGGTTGAAGTCCGTGATGACCCAAGCCAAAACTTGTACCCCATGCCTTTGACCGCCAGCGGCAAGTACGATGTGGAAGTCGGACGGATTCGCGCCAGTGAAGTTTTTGATGGTGGCTTGGATATTTTTGTGGCAGGCGATCAACTCTTGAAAGGCGCGGCGTTAAACGCGGTGCAAATCGCGGAGTACATGCAGGAAAATAACTTGCTCAAAAATTAATTCAGAGGTGAAATCCATGTTGCCAACCCCGTACTCGCACTTACTGAAAACCCCGACGCTCGAGGATGCCATTACCGAACTCGAGTTCGCCCTGAAATTTGAAGGCGAATTGATTGCCCTGCCGTACATTGACACGCAAAAGGCGGGTGAGGACGGCAAATGGTCTAAAAAGCAAGAATTGGGTCATGTGATTGACAGCGCCCTCAATAACCATCAGCGTTTTATTCGGGCGCAAATCCCAGCGCACCTCGAGAATGGCGTGCTTAAAATTGCGG
>JANMUC010000333.1:0-6673 GCA_031391225.1 Deinococcales bacterium | reverse complement strand
GTAGCGGTTTTGGTGACCCCTTCAGTTTGAGCGAGTGCAATGGCTTCGCATTTGAATTCGGCGGTGTAGGTTTTGTATTTGGACATTTTCTGCTTTCATGTCTCGGAACTTGATGTCCACTAAATCTTAGTCGTTTCAGTCAGCGAAGCTGACGGATGAGGGCTGCAGGTGAGGTACATTTCATTTTCTTGTCTGTAAAACGAGTCTTTGGTGTTGGGTACTCGAGCAACCTTTTGACTTAGGGTTGTTTCAAGAATCGTTCGGTGAACACGTTGTCGTTGATTGCCACATCCACCTCAAGGCTGGTTTGACGGAACGTGCTTTTCGAGCCTTGCGATGGTGTTTCCATCGAGATGGTTTTGATGACGTTGTAACTTTTGACCGTGCCAAGCTCGAGTGCTTTAAGGGTTTTAAAAACTTTGTTGCCTTTGAAGTAATCGGTTTTTAAAACGTTTAAGGTTTTAGCGTCAATCTCGTAATTGAGTTTGTCGTAACTGCCAGACTTTTTTGGTTTGGCTTCGATCAAGTATTTGCTGGCGTCGCTCGAGGTCAGGGTGTAATCGTAGTTGTTCACCTCGAGCGTTCCCAGGTCGCAGTAACTAAAGTCCGATCCGAAAAATGCGCCGTCGCAATCGCTCGAGTCACCGCCGCCCGTGGCGAGCCTGCGGGTGCGTCCAAGGGCGGGCAGGTAGAGTTGCGTTTCGGTGACACCGTTTTTCTTGATGGTTAGAATGCCGCTGCCTTTGACGTCGGCTGGTGCGAGAAATTTTACCAGGCTTTTGTCGCCGCTCGACCAGGTTTTGAGGGTTCTGGTCAGGGTTTGACCGTTTTTGCTGATCTCGAGGGTGATGGTGCTGATGCTGGATTTGGGTTTGGCTCGGGCATCAATGGCTTGGATCACCTCGAGTCCAGTTTTATGGGTTTGGGTTTGCGCGAGGCTGAGGGTGGCGAGGCTGGCAATGGCGGCAAGTGCAATGGAAAATGGCTTATTCATGGTAATACTCCTTTGAAAATCGTTGATTAATCGGCGGCGTTCGGTACAAGCTTTTTGCTCTTGACCGCATCGCCCAAAAATTGCAGGCTCATGGCGGGCAGCAAACTCAGGCTCGAGATACCCACGGCAAGCACGGTGAAAACCATCATCTGACCGAGGCTGGCGACGGGTTGCAATTTGCTAAACGACAACGCCGCGAACGCCGCACCGAGCGTGATGGCGGTAAACAAGATGCTGCGTCCGCTGCTCATGATCGTGTTCTCGAGCGATTGTTCTGGGGTGTGTCCAAGTTTGCGTTCCTCCAGAAAGCGCACGGTCAAGTGAATCGCGTAATCGCCCACACCTATCGCCAGCGCCCCAAGCAGCATGGTCGAAATGTCCAAGTCAATGCCGAGCCAACCGAGTAAACCGTACTGCAAAACGATGGTCATCAAGAGGCTCGAGACGGTGACGATGGCGGCTTTGAAGCTTCGCACAAAGCTGTCAATGGCGATCACCAAAATAATCGCCAGCGTCAAACTGATGATAAAATCGTGAATCAGTGCATCCTCGAGCGCCAATACACCGAGCGATCCCCCACCGATTTTAACGGTGGCAATGTCTTTGAAAACATCACCCGCGAGTGTTTGGATTTTGTTGTAATAGACTCGAGTTTCGCTGGTTGTCCCAAGCGGAATCGGCACGGAAATCAGGGTTTGTTGTTGGTTCAACGAAAGTTGCTGCGTGATCTGTGAGGTATCGCTGCTGGACTGGTAGATCAAAAGTTCTTGCGAAACCTTCTCTCGAGAATCTGGGATGTCGCGCTTGCCGCTAAAAATTTTGTTCAGCGTTAAAATCGTGTCGCCAATGCTGACACTTTTGCCGATGCCAGGAATCTCGTTTTTTGCCCGATTCCCAAAGGTTTGAATCGCGTTTAAAACGTTGGGTTGCAGCACATCACCTTCAAGCAAAATGCTGATGCTGGCAGAACCACCAAAGATTTTGTCCACGGTTTTGATGTTTTTTATCGTGTCCGAATCTTTTGGAAAAAAACTTAAAAATGAAGTGTTTGGTTTGATACGGATGATGCCCACCAGCCCAATCACGACCAGCACCAGCGCCGCCATCATGGTGGCAACACGGTGTTCAATCACAAACTTTGCCAGCGCTCTGAGCACCCCACCAATCGCGCCTGGCTTTTCTGGGTTGACACGCACTTTTGGTTGCGGCAGAACGTTAATTAGTGCGGGCATCAGAATCATGGCACTTGCCAGTGCGCCGACCACGCCAAAGACAATCAACACACCCAGGTCGCGCAATGTCCCAATATCGGAAAGCCTAAAGGTCAGCATTGATGCGGCAATGGCAATAGCACTAATAATGACGCCCTGCGAGGTTTGGGTGTAAGTGATTCGCAGTGCGTCGGCTTTGTTGTTGCCGTGCGCGAGTTCGCCGTAAAACCTGCCCAGCAAATGCAGTGAAAAACTCGAGCCAACCGCCAGAATGGCAATAATGCCGATGGTGGTCAGTGCGCCGAAAGGGATGCCAAGCCAGCCGTAAATACCCATTGCCCAGATCATTCCCAAAACGACTTGCACCAGTGGCAAGATCACGCCATGAACCGTGCCAAAATTGAGGTACAAGAAAAACAGAATCAAACCAAGCGCGATCAATCCGATCACTTGAATGTCGTTGACGATGGTGCGGTTGACTTCCGAAATAATAAACGGTGTGCCAGCCAGTGCCACCTTGCCCTGCCAGTTGGCGTTGACGACTTTAGCAACTTCAGCTCCAAATTTCTGCTGTTCAGAACCTGCTTTCATTTGCACGATCAAAATGGCGCGTTGACCGTCTTTGGACACCAAGCCAAGGTTTTCGTCTTCAACGTATTTTTGAATGGCTGCAATTTCTACACTCGAGAGGTTGTTCTTGCCGACCAGATCAACGGTTTTAATCAGCCCGTCGTCCTCCTCGAGTTTGGAGAGGCTGGTTGGCGATGTGACTTTTTCAACCCCGTAAACCGTCTCGAGTTTGCTGTTCAGTTTACGAAGTGCGTTTAGGCTGGTTTGAGTGTAAATGTTTCCCTCGAGCACACCAATCACGTTTTCGCTCGAGCCAAAGGTTTTTTTGATTTCGTCGTTGATGGTCAAAATGGGGTGGTGGTCGGGTTGGAAGGCGCTGCTGTCACTGTTGACTTTGGAGCGTGGTGCGCCAGCCATAATCAGCATGGTGGCGACCAAAAAGCTGACAATGACCAACCAGCTTCGTTTGATGATGAATTCGATCAGGTGTTTCATGGGTGCTCCTTTGAGCAGATTTGAGGCTTTGGAATTGGGTATAGTGCTATTAAAGACTAACCAGTCAGTTATTAATATAGGTAAAAAAATTAAGCCTCCGTTTCCGTAGATTTCGTTCGTGGATCAAGACCTCGCCAGAACACGGCAATAAAATCTTCAAGAAAAGTATTCGGATTAAACAAGGCTGCCGCCGACGTAAGCCCCAGGCTCATGGTAAAACCGGTACAAGTATGCAGCAACGTAAAGGCTGGAATGGTTGGATCGCCTCGAGCCATTCGACCCAGCGCCATTTCGCGCCCAATGTAACTGACCAATGCCAAAAAATCGTCTTGAATGCGTGGTGGAGTCGGAAGATCTGGCGTTTGCTTCATTGAAATCACCAACATCAAACGTGGCAAAACTTCGCTGGCATACGCCACAATGCGTTGTGCAATCAGTAACAAATCTGCGCGGGTGTCACCATGACCAATTGCCGCCTCGAGGTCGCTGTTCCAGATCGGTTTGGGTGGTTCTGACATGGCAGCAAAAAACAATGCCTCTTTGGTTGGGTAACGCTTGAAAATACTGCCACTCGAGATACCAGCACGAGTCGCAACATCCGTAGCGGTTGCGCCTACGCCCTGCTCGAGAAAAACTTCGCGGGCGGCGGTCAGAATTTGTTGGTTGGTGATGGTGGTGGTTCTTGCCACGAAAGAATAATAACTGATTAGTCATTAATTGTCAACCCGAGGAAACCTCAATCAAATCTCGAGCACTTGACGAAATCTTAACTTGGTGCTAATTTCTGAATGAATGTTCATTCAGAAATTTGAATGCTTGTTCAAATCATAAAACGTTCGGGAGATCAAGTGACCACAACCATCCAAGATCAACTCAACCTTGCCAGAAAAAACCAGATTCTCGAGGCGGCAACCACCGTCTTTGCTGAAAAAGGCTTTCAACGCGCCACCATCAAAGACATAGCCAAAGTCGCGGGCATTGCGGATGGCACGATTTACAATTACTTCCAAAACAAAAACGCGATTTTGTTTGGCTTAATGGATCGCCTTAACGAAACCGAGTCTCGAGAACTCCAGTTTCAAGGCACTTCGGACACCACTTTTAGCGAATTTTTCAGCGCCTACTTAAAACACCGCCTCGAGCAATTTGGCACACGCGAAATCGCGCTCTTGGGCATTATTATTTCTGAAGTGCTGGTCAATGCCGAATTGCGTCAGCAATACCAAACACGCATCCTCGAGCCAACCTACGCCATTGCAGAACGCGCCTTTCAAAGCATGGTGGATGCCGGCAAACTGCCAGCGATGGACGTTCCGATCTCGGTGCGAATCATCAGTGCGACCTTTCTTGGACTGGTCATACAACGACTGTTCGGCGATACCACCCTCGAGCAGCGCTGGGACAGCCTGCCAGACGTGCTGCCCCAATTTTTACTCGAAGGCTTAATACACCAAGAAAGGAAATCACCATGACCATGACCGCCAACAAACCAAACCCAATTGCCACAGAAAATATTGCCAGCAGCGAATTTAAAGCTCGAGCCTACCCGTATTACGCCCGCCTGCGTGACGAAGCTCCCGTCCATCAGGTAAAAGCCGTGGGCAACAGATCCAGCGCCTGGTTGATTACCCGTTTTGAAGATGTCTCGAGACTGCTGAAATCTGATCAACTTGTCAAAGACCGCCGCAATGCCATGACACCAGCACAACTCAAAAAAACCAACACCATACCAGGGTTCTTAAAGGCGCTCGAGCGCAACATGCTCGACTTGGACGTACCCGATCACACGCGCCTGCGTGGACTGGTGCATCAGGGTTTTACGCCGCGATTGATCGAAAGAATGCGAACGCGCGTGCAAAGTTTATCGGAAGAATTAATCTATAGCGCCAAACGAAACGGGCAGATGGATTTGATTCACGATTACGCCCTGCCGATTCCGGTCACAATCATTTCCGAAATGCTTGGCATTCCCCAACGTGAACGGGAAAGTTTCACCAGATACTCGAGCGCGATGCTCAAAGCGACTGTTTCACCGATGTCTGCATTCTTCTCGATTCCGCAAATCATGTTATTTGTGGCTTTGGTACGGCGCGTGATTAAACTCAAACGTAAACAACCCGAAGACGACCTGATTAGCGCCCTTGCCAGCGTCGAAGAGGCAGGAGATTATTTAAGCGAAGACGAACTGCTCGCCATGATTATGCTCTTGGTGATTGCAGGACATGAAACCACCGTCAACCTGATCGGCAACGGCACACTCGCACTTTTAACCCACCCAGACCAACTCGAGCGACTTCGCAACGACCCCGCCATCATGAAACCTGCAATCGAAGAACTGCTGCGTTTTGACAGCCCAGTTGAATTTGCCACCGAACGCTACACCCGCGATGACCTCGAGTTGCACGGTGTAAAAATTCCCAAAGGCGAACTGGTCTACCTGGTGATTGCCAGCGCCAACCGCGATGAAACCCAATTTGCCAACCCAAACAACCTCGAGTTAAACCGCGACCCAAACAAACACCTCAGCTTTGGACAAGGCATTCACTTTTGCCTTGGCGCACCACTGGCACGGCTCGAGGCTTCAATTGCCTTTCAAACCCTGCTGCGCGAAGCACCGAATTTGAAGTTGGCAGTCAATGCCAATAACCTGCGCTGGCGATCTGGCATGAACTTGCGTGGACTCGAGAAATTGCCCGTCAAATTTTAAGGGTTTACTCGCAACCTTCAATGTCGGTCAAAAACAAACCCAGCAGGTACGTTCGGTTTCCACCTTTGTTGAGATAACGCAGCATCACGTCCGTTAATTCGCGCTGCATGGCTTTGGCATCCTCAAAATCGAGTTGAATTGGATTCCAACCCGAAACCACAGCAGGCGTGTCAGGGTCAAGATAATCCCACTGTTGCCCAAAGCTGTTGGCAATTGACAAATACACGCCGCCACCAGGCAATTGTGCGGTGATTGCCCCCCAATCTTGTTCTGTAAATCGTTCCTGACGGTAGACCCGCTCGAGTCCCAATGCGAACAACCGCGTATGGTAATCCCGATTTTGCTGTCCAATCCGTTCTGGCGGGTAGGTGCGAAATGGAATAAAAAACCGATCACTGCTCGAGCAGTAGTATTTGATGGCACGTCCAGATCGCCGCTCGAGACGACTGATTTTCACCAGATCGAGTGCCAAAAACCGTTGCACTTGTTTGTAGAGTTTGGTCGGATTCACCCCCAGTTCCTGCGCCGCGCTCGAGAATGTGTTCTCGCGTCCCCGGTTGTCATAGCCGGTTTGGGCCCGGATATTCAAATTGGTCACGTTCGGAGAGAGGCTGGAATTATGCCGGTCTGTGTAACTATTCACCAGGCCATTTCTTAAGTAGCCGATGTCGGTGCGGATGTTGATATCGGTGATGT
>JANMUC010000328.1:0-1296 GCA_031391225.1 Deinococcales bacterium | reverse complement strand
ACGAGGCGCACTGCGTCTCGAGTTGGGGACACGATTTTAGACCCGATTATTTGGCGCTCGGCGAATTTCGTAAGAATCTGGGTAATCCGCCTGTTACTGCCTTGACCGCCACCGCCACCACACACGTTCAAGATGACATTGTCAAAGTCCTCGAGATGAACCACGCCACCCGAATCGTGACCGGCTTTGACCGCACCAACCTCAATTACCGCGTCACCAAAGTCCCAGGTGAAAGCGCCAAAAAAGAGGCATTGCAAATGCTGCTCGAGCGACTGCCGCGCCCAGGCTTGGTCTATGTCGGCACGCGCAAAGAAGCCGAAGAACTTTCGGCATTCGTGAACGCAATGGGCATCAAATGCAGCCACTATCACGGCGCTCGAGAGGCATCAGAACGTGATGCCGTGCAAGATGCCTTCATGAGCGGCAAACTCGAGGTGGTGATTGCCACCAACGCTTTTGGTATGGGCGTGGACAAAGCCAACGTGCGGTTTGTGATTCACTACCGACTGCCTGGAACGGTTGAAGCCTACTATCAAGAGGCTGGACGCGCTGGACGCGACGGCAAACCCTCGAGATGTGTGCTCTTGTACGACACCCAAGATGCCAATCTTCAAGTTTTTTTCATCAACAATTCCATCCCCTCCGAACTCGAGCTTCGACGCGTTTGGGCGTACCTTCACGCGGCACGCAACGACAAAAATGAAGTCAATCTTCGCCGTGCTGCTCTCGAGCGTAACCTCGAGCTTCCAGATTCAAAATTTCGGGTGATCTTAAGCCATTTGGTGCAACAAGATGGACTGGAATTGTTACCCAGCGCGAGCGGAATGCTTCACGCCAAAATTTCCGAACAACTGCCGAGTTTTGACATGACCGCCCTCGAGACACTGCGGGTTCACCGTCTGACGCTGCTCGAGGAGATGGAAGGATTCGCCAAAACGCCGCGCTGCCGACGCAAAATGATTCTCGAGTATTTTGGTGAAGTCGGACTCGACGCGCCGTGCGGTACTTGCGATGTTTGCGACCCGCCCAAAGATTTGCTGACGCCCTGGGATCGTCGAACCCTCGAGGGTGTGGCTGCACTCGACGGTTTGGCTCGAGACAAACTGGTCAAAGCTTTAATCGCGGAAGACGGAAAACTTGCCACCTGGAGCGCTCGAGATGCCGAAATGCTCTTGCAATTCCTCGAGCAACGCGGACTGATTTTGGGCGCGGGAATTACCGAACTGGCACGACAACAATTGCGGGTCAAAGTTGCCGCACGCACCATTGCCACCGATCCGATTCTGGCAACGCTCG
>JANMUC010000387.1:0-4230 GCA_031391225.1 Deinococcales bacterium | reverse complement strand
GCTCAAACGATTTTTAAAAGCGGCAAACAACCCTCGGGCCATGTCGTTTTACGGTAAGTTTGGCGTCGCCAGCCATTCTGGGGCGGCATCGACAGGGGCGTTCAAAACCTTTAAAAATGCCAGTAAATCTTGTTGGGCAAGCAAGCTTAACTTCAATTCTTTTAATTCGCTGATGCCGACAATGGCTTTTGGTGCAGTGTTGTAATGCTTGATCACATCCTCGAGCTTTGGGTACTGACCCGAGTGCATGTACGGAAAATGTCCGACCACATCCCGCCAGCTTGGGGTTTTGAACGCGCCGTCTGGGGCGAGGGCGGCGGTTTGATTGCCGGTGATTGGGTTGCAATTGCTGTTGTCGTCGCTGTACAAACCAAAGCAACCAAATTCGCTTTGAATCAGGGTCAGTACTGCTCGTTGACGCCCTTCGTCCGCCTCGAGTTCTTTGGGGGTTGGCACGGCAATGTTATGAAAACTGTCGTCGGTTAGTCGTGGACCGCCGTGACATTTGACGCAGTTGGCTTTGCCAATAAACAGTTTTAAACCTGCTACTTCGGAGTTGGTTAAGGCTTTGCTGCTGCCTTTTTTGGTAAATTCCCCAATGTACTGATCGAGGCGCGTGCTGCCTGGTTTGAGGTTGGTTTCGAAGGCGGCGATGGCTTTGCCGATGTTGGAGTACATTCGGCTGATCGTGTCTTTTTGAGTGTAACTGAGTTTTGCCCAATTTTCGCGTTCAATCCTGTTGCCAGCAGGACCGGCGCGTTTGGGCAGGTTGGTCCAGAATCCTTCGCTTGGCAAAGCACCAAAGACTTTCTCAAAGGCGGCTTTGTAATAATTTTTGATCACCCAAGCAAATTGAGTCCGTGTGCCAGCGTGCTCGAGCGGATTCTCAAATGGTCCCAGGGCTTGCGCCCAGAGGCTATCGGCGCGTCCATCCCAGAACAACCACTGGCTGTACGCTGCGCCAACCACCGACATGGTTTTGCGTGTGCCAATGCCGGTGGCTTCGCCTCGAGCTTGGTTATCGACAAATTGCAGTTCTGGTTTGTGGCAACTGGAACAAGAGGTGTCTTCGCCTCCAGAAAGGCGTGGTTCGTAAAAGAATTGCTGCCCGAGTTTCATGGCGTCAAGGTTTTCGGCGTAACGGTTGCTCGAGTTGGTGGGCATGGCGGGCAGTTGTTTAATGGACAGTGACTCGAGCGTTTGGATTTCTTTTGGAGTCCACGTGCTCGCGGCAGCTTCGGCAAGATTCAAAGCAATATACGTTCCTAGACCGAACACGAAAATGCTTGAAAGGACGGTTGAAAAACGCATGGCTCGAGTCTATCCAATGCTTGGGTCTGACGCAAATTTTGGGTTGGAACTTTAAAGATTTGATAAAAGATTTAAAAACCTAAGTTTGATAAGACTGGTTTATGAATTTGTTCTGTTTTTCATACTTTTTTGGATTCTTGAAGGATCAAATTGACAATTTGGTGTATTAAACACATTAATTACTTTTTCTAAATCTTGTTTTAGGCAGTGATTATTTTTGACCTGTTATGAACTCTGATTGGTAGTGTCCACATCCTAACTGATAAACTAAGCTCATGATCCCCCTGACCTGCCGCCGTTGCCAAAGCACCAAACTCCGCAAAAACGGACGCACCAAAGACGGACACCAAAAATTTCATTGCAAAACCTGCAACTTCTACAGCACCCTCCAAACCCAGCACGACAAACGCGCCGAACATCACGCATTGATCGAAAAACTTAGCGCCGAACGCAACTCCATCCGTAGCATCGCTCGAGCGACAGGTTTAAACAAAGATACCGTCATGCGAATTCAACACAACCAAAAAAAACCTGAAACCACTGGCTGAAACTATTACTCCACTCAAAATCAGACCCACACTCGAGATTGACGAACTCTGGTCGTTCGTTCATGACAAAGATCATCAGGTCTGGATTTGGATTGCGTTTGAACGAGAAACAGATCGTATTGTGGGTCTGGCTTTCGGTGATCGCTCAAGTAAAACTTGCGAGGAGTTATGGCAGAGTTTACCAGCGGATTATCGGAAACAAGCGGTGTACTACACGGATTTCTGGGAGGCTTATGGAGTTGTGTTACCAAGTAAGCGGCATTATGCTGTTGGGAAGGAAACGGGCGAAACAGCGCATGTGGAACGGTTTAACAATACTTTGCGTCAACGATGTGCGAATTTGGTGCGTAAAACCTTGTCGTTCAGTAAGCGTGAGGATCGGCATGAGTTGCGAATTCGTGGGTTTGTGGATGTGTATAACGCGCCATTGGAAGCTAAAGTAAGAATCAGTCAAGCGTAGGACACTACCTTCTGATTCACTAAAGTATTGTGTTTTTAGCAGTGTTTAACTGATAAAATATTGAATTTAAAACTTCAGTTTTGCAAACCATGTGCGTAAGGGTTAGGATAAAAATGTGAAAAAGATTTTATTGATATTGTCGATTTTTCTAACTGCATTGGCAGTTGCTCAGACCGCCTCCTTTGAAGTGCGCTCTGTGGCGTTGCCGCTCGTGTCTGTCGGTCAAGAAACCGGTTGGGGTTTCGACGACGATTACCAACTGCGGGTACTTGGCACTGGCAGCAAACCAACCGTCCTCGAGGTTTACAGCCCAGAGATCAACCGCAACGATTACGGCAGCGCCCGTAAACTCGAGACGTACTTTGGTGACGAACTGTTTAAAGCCGAAAATTTTAGCTCGAGTTTTGTGCTCGGCGACCCCAACAAACCGGTTGCAAGGCGCGTTTTCGGTTTCTCGGACACGCATAGCTTGCAACGTATTTTTGAAGGCTCAATGTTGCCGGGACGGTATCCGTTTAACGTGATCAGTGCAGGACCGGGCAAAAATTCTTTTTCGGTGCGGGCTTCGGGCAGCGTGCAATTTGAAGCCAGCCAATTTACGGTCAACTTGCGTGGCAAACCCGATCAAGATCAGCTGGTGGCTTTTGTCAACCTGCCAAAAAGTGCCATTGGGCAAGTCGCTCGGCTTTCCAATTACGATGCCGACGGCGAAACCGAGATGCAAATGTCGCTGGTGCTGCCCGACGGTACGCAAAAATCTTTAAAAATCTCAAACGACCATGACCTTGCCACCACCAATATTTCAGTCACCAACGAAAACGTTGGACGTTGGCAGCTTGTGGCGCGGGTTGTAGCCACCACCAAACAATTCTCGAATGCCTTCGGGGTCAAACTCCAACTCGAGGATCAAAAATTGTTCGCCACCGTTCCCGCCTTCGAAGCCCCAGAGGTGAAAAGCTATGCCGTTGATTTTGTTGATCTTAAAGGCAACCCCATTGAAAATGCCACCTATACGGTCGAAGGCACAGACACCCGAATTATTCGCCCGATTTTGCCTCCCTGCTATCAATTGGTTAAAACCTTGGTGCTTGACGGCATTGGTGAACCAGACGGCGATACTGTCAAAATGACCAGCGCCGCTGGTACAGTGCGTTTTGTTGCCGCCTGCACCAGCGTTCGGGTCAATACGTTTGCTTTGCTCTGCAATCAACGAATTCCGCTTGAGGCTGTTGATGTCAGCATCAACGACACCATGATCCAAAGCGGTGTGTCACTTGGCGTCAAACCAGGTAAGGTCAGTATTGTGCCCAAAGAGTTGCCAGGGGCAAGCGCCCAAGCCCGTCAAGATTATGCACTCGAGTTGTGCTGCACAGGTTACTCGAGATCAAAAAGAGGCTGACATTGCTGCCAGCCTCTTTGAAAATGCGCCGAAATTTAACGGGTGGTGACAAGGCTATGCGTCGAGCAAACCCCGTTCAAGGTTGCCCGAAGATTACGAACCATAAAATTATCTTGACGGCTGATGTTGACATTTAAACTCAAAGATTGAGTGCTGGACAACATACCATCGACTTTGGTTTGTCCGTCACTGTTTAACAAACTTGGAACGAGCAGCTCGAGCGTGGCTGGCAGCGGATACGGGAAGTCGGTGCTGGCAGTGACCGTAAAAGCTTTAGGTTCATCAACCGCTAACACCGCACTGCTGGGTGTCATGCTTAATTTCGGGATCACATGGTACAGCACTGCAACAATTGCCTGTTGACCAAACTTGACGTTCAATTCTCGAGCTTGGGCGCTTGCCCCTGGCAACTCTTTGGGCACAATACTGACCTTACCTGGTTTGACGCCAAGTGACACACCGCTTTGGATCATGGTGTCGTTGATGCTGACATCAACAGCCTCAAGCGGAAT
>JANMUC010000254.1:0-3724 GCA_031391225.1 Deinococcales bacterium | reverse complement strand
ACAGTGTGGTCGGCGTTGTCTCGATCACTGGCGCTCCGAGCGAAATGAAAGGCATGCGGTCTGAGGCGAGGTTGTGGGAGCTGACTTCCAACTTGCCGATTTTTGTGCTCGGAACTGACATACGTGGTTCGATCACCCTCGCCGAAGGTCGGGCGCTCAGCATGTTGGGTTTTGAATCCAGGGACTTGGTGGGGCGTCAGATGCAAGATGTCTTTGAGGGACAACCTCAAATGCTGCAAGCGGTGCAGGCTGCGATTCGGGGCGAAGGTTTGTCATTTAGTTTGAGCTGGCATGGACGGCATTTTGAAACCTGGCTGACCCCAGTGCTCGACGGTGACAAACGCACTGGTTTGCGAGCCATTGCCTTTGACATCACCGACCGCATCAAAGCCCAAACTGCTTTAAACACCAGCGACATGCAATTGCGCGAAATTATCGATGCGCTTCCAGTACGGGTTGCGCGGATTGATATCAACGGCATCATCAGTCTGTACGAGGGTCGGGACGTGACCCCACAAACCAGCCTCGAGCGGGTGGGACGCTCGGCGTTCGAGGTGTTCGGCATCAATCCGAAGGTGGTTTCGGGTTTAAAACGCGCCTTGGCAGGAGAGTCGTTCACGGCGGTGATCGAATGGGAGGGCGCTTACCGCGAATGTTGGGTGTCGCCGATTGCCAATTCCGACGGGCAAATCACCGGCGCAACGGCAATTATTGTTGACATCAGCGAAGAATTTAGATCCCGTGAAGCCCTGGCACGAACCCAAGCCGAACTCTCAAAAATCACCTCGAGCCTGCCCATTTTGATGGTCAAAACCGATATGCAAGGACAAATCACCTACTTTGGTGGCGGCGCACTGGCAATCTTGCAACAGATGGGTGTTCCCCAAGAGCATCATGAGATTGTTGGGCACAGCATCATGGCAGAATTTCAAACGCGTCCTTCGGTCTTGGCGGCGATCAAACGCGCGTTGTTGGGCGAAACCTTTGACGAGGTTTTGGAATGGAACGGGCGTTATTTTGAAACCTGGGTCAGTCCGATCATCGAAAACGGGGTCATGATCGGCGCGAGTTGCATTGCGGCTGACGTGACCGACCGCCAACTGGCTGTAAACCAAGCCGAAGCCACGCAACAAGAACTCAAAACACTGCTCTCGAGTTTACCAGTGATTATTTTGAAATTAGACCGCGTTGGTCGAATTACCTTCTTTGAAGGGCGAGGCTTAAATGACATCGGTATTGACTCCAATCACATTCTTGGGAGCAGTTTTTTTGACACCTACCATCAAATTCCAGGCTGGCTCGAGATTGGTCGTCGGGCGATGGCTGGCGAAACGTTCAACACCGTTTTCAATTGGGAAGCACATCATCTCGAGATTCGGGTAACGCCGATTATTGAAAACAATCGCAAAGTTGGCACAAGTTTAATTGCCGTAGATGTCACAGACCGCACGTTTGCCGAATCCCGCCTCAAGTCTCGAGAATCGCAACTCTCGAGCATCATTAACGCCATGCCAGTTTTGTTTCTTGGTTACGATCAAGACGGCATCGTGACGCTTCTTGAAGGGCGAGATGTCACCCCTGAAGTCACCGCAAAGTCTTTGGGTCGCCCCGTGCAAGAGTTCGGGTTTATGGGTGCGGATGAACGGTTAAATGCGGTACTGGCAGGCGAAACACTGCATTACACGCTTCAACGCGAGAACAATTACTTTGAAGTGTTCATGTCACCAATCTTCGTGGACGGTAACGTGATGGGTGGGCGCGGCTTGGCAGTTGATGTCTCTGAACGGACCAGAGCGCAAAAAGACTTGGAAAGCACCCAAGAACGCCTCGAGTATTTGATCGATCAACTGCCAATTATTCTGATCGCCTGCGATCAAGACGGTAAGTTGAGCCGCATCGAAGGCAACGCCATTGATCTTTTAAGTCCCAATCCAGAACAACTGATGGGCATGCCAATCGAGACTATTTTTCAAGACAACCCAGATGCCGTGGCAGTGATTAAACGCGCCCTGCAAGGGCAATCGTTTGATGCCAATGTTCAATGGGGTAAATATTACGCTCGAGTTTCGGTGTCTGCCTTGGTCACAAATGGCGTTTATCAGGGAACCACGGCGCTGATCACCAACCAAACCAGCGAAATGCTGATTCAAACCGAGCTGCAAGCCACGGTCAAAAAGTTGCTCGAGGCAGAAAAACAACTGAAAGCCGAACAAGACTATGCACTTCTGATTACCCAAGTGGTCGATCAGGGGCTGAGTGTCACCAATGTTGATGGTTTTATCGAGTACAGCAACCCTGCGGCTGCCAAGATTTTGGGCTTTGCCCATCCCGAAGATTTAATTGGTCGCAAACCAACAGATTTTATCGTACCAGACGATCTCGAGATTCATATTCAGCAAACCGTGACGCGCCGCGCTGGGATTGCCAGCGCTTACCGAAACCGACTGCGACGCAGCGATGGCAAAATCATTGAGGTGCTGGCGAACGGTTTCCCCAGAATGGTTGATGGTGAATTTCGCGGCACGGTCGGGGTTTTGACGTTGCTGACCGAACAAAAAATTCAAGAACTCGAGTTGCAAAGCACCACAGCTCAACTCGAGCAAACCATTGAGGCTTTAGGGCAAGAACGCGATTATGCCCTGTCCGTGACAAACATTGTCTCCCAAGGGTTGGCAATCACCAACAATGACGGATTATACGAATATGTCAACCCAGCCTATGCCAAAATGCTGGGCTACAGTGTCGAGGAATTCATCGGCAAAAATTCGATTGACCTGATTGTTCCAGAAGAACACGATCTCATTCGTATGGCAAGGGCGCAACGTAAGCGCGGCATCAGCACCAATCTTCGAAACACGCTGATCAAAAAAGATGGTACCAGGATCGAGGTGGCGGTGACCGGCATTCCTCGCAAGGTCGCTGGCAACGTGATTGGAACCGTATTGGTTCTGACCGATTTGTCAGAACAAAACCGCCGAGAACTGGAATTGCGCGAATCAGAGGCGCGGTACCGAAGCCTGCTTGCCATCAGCCAACAACAAACCCGTGAACTTGAATTGCTCGAGCAAATACGCAATGCACTGTCCAGAGAATTAGACCCGAACAATGTCATCAAAACCATCGTCGAAATGACTTCAAAGCTTTTCCATTACCCACTGGTCAGCATTTACCTTCTCGAGGGGGCTGAATTGGTTTTGCAGCACAGCGTCGGTTATTCGGACGTGGTTGACCGTGTCAACATTAACAGTGGTGTCATGGGCAAAGTTACTCGAAGCGCCAAAGGTATTTTGATCGAGGATGTCAATCAAGAACCAGATTTTATTGGTGCTCTTGAAGGACTCTCCAGCGAAGTCTGCGTACCCTTATTCGACGAAAATGTGGTGGTGGGCGTGCTGAACCGGTTCGAAATCTGGCCGCCCGCCGCGTGGGATGGCTTCCTCCTGGAATCCGAGCGGCTCCTCCAGGACGCGAGCCTGGACGTCCAGTGGCCCCTTCCCTCCACGCGCCCCCCCGACGCCCGGATCGCTCCGTCGCATCCACAGGCAAAACCCAAGCGCTAGTGCGCTTTTCCCTTGACACCTCCTGGAGCCCCTCCTAGACTCGTTGGTGGAAATAAGTGGAAAAAAGTGGTCAGAAGTGTCTGG
This sequence comes from Deinococcales bacterium, assembly GCA_031391225.1. Classification (GTDB taxonomy): domain Bacteria; phylum Deinococcota; class Deinococci; order Deinococcales; family JAAFIG01; genus JANXTZ01. The sequence goes on along the minus strand of JANMUC010000254.1, from coordinate 80 downwards.
CGGGGGCACCGTAGGCTCGCCAGGCGTCCGTCTCGCCACCTGAACGCACGCCAGGGGTCCCATGCTGCGCGGTAATCATC
>JANMUC010000238.1:0-11116 GCA_031391225.1 Deinococcales bacterium | reverse complement strand
CATGATGATGGTTTTTGCCACGCATGACGAACTGGCTGCCGCCGTCGGTAGCGTGCGCGAAACCGTGACCAAAGTTAACGGTGTCCATACTTTGGTATACGCCGCTTGGACGGTTTTCGGTTCTGTTAAGTGTTGTCATCATGATTTGCTCGCTTTCTGGTGTTTGAACGGAATGTGGATGCCGTGCTTGCGAATGCAAACGATTCTCGGCTTGAGAACAGTGTACCCTCGAGAAGTGATTTTGTAAACAAAAATGTTTTCTTAAATCTGATTCATGTCACGAATGGGAAGGCGCAGATATTGCGTCATTGACACGAATCTAACCTGAGTGTATTAGACTCAATCTTAATGAAACCTTTAGCTTCGGAAGTCTCGAGCAATTGTGACGAAATTGCGTCAATGAACTGCTCAAGTCAATATGCCACCGCTACAAACATCAAACTCGAGCAATCCTTTAAGCCAACAACTGATCAACCAGTCTTGGAACGCCAACTGTAGCCGATTCCAGAATTGAAAAAAGATTCTCGATGCTCGAGCGCAACACTGGAACTTCTGGATCGATAATGCACTTTCGGGTTTGATTCGGCACATATTCAATCAGACTTGCAGCCGGATAAACCACCATTGATGTTCCAACAACCACAAAAAAATCGGCTTGCTTGGCAAAACGTTTTGCCAAGCGCATCTCAGGCACAGCCTCACCAAACCAAACAATGAGTGGGCGAAGTTGCGAACCCCTCGGGCACTGATCACCAACTTTTAACTCCCAACCCTTTGCTGCAATCTCCTTGATGTTATCGACCAAATGTTCATCCAAACTCGAGCGCACCTTGAACAACACACCGTGCAAGTGCAAGACATTGCTCGAGCCTCCACGTTCATGCAAGTCATCCACATTCTGCGTGATGATTTGTACTTCAAATCGCTCCTCGAGCTTTGCCAAGGCAACATGCGCCGCGTTTGGATGAGCCTCGAGTGCTTGTTTACGCCTTTGATTGTAAAACTCGAGCACCATTGCACGGTCTTTGCGCCAACCATCAGGTGATGCCACATCTTCAACTCGGTGGTTTTCCCACAAACCACCCGAATCTCTGAAGGTTTTCAAACCACTTTCAGCCGAAATTTCCGAACCTGTCAAAACCACAATTTTCTTCATGCCCTCAATTTAAGGGTTTCTCGAGTCTCAACACAATTTGCCAGAAGGCTTATCGCATTTCGCAAACACAGTCCTGCACAAGATATTTCAGGTATTCCTCGAGTATCGCCCTGGGGGGTGTTGACAGGTTTACGATTGCGGTGTACATTTATCGCCGCCTCCGAGAGCGCCGCCCTAACGGGCTGGTACTCGAGCAGGTGAGTTCTTTGACAAGATGATGATACGAATCGAGAGTTTTGCTGCTCGAACCACAAGATTTTATCTTGATGGTTTTCTGAGCTTGTAAGTAAAAAGAATTGATTTGACTTTTTAAGGTCAAGTTATTAAGGGCGCACGGTGGATGCCCTGGCACTCGAACCGACGAAGGACGCGATCACCTGCGAAAAGCCTTGGGGAGCCGGAGATAGGCTTTGATCCAAGGATGTCCGAATGGGGGAACCCACGCACTGTGAACAGTGCGTACCCGAAAGGGTGGGAACCCGGTGAACTGAAACATCTTAGTAACCGGAGGAAAGGAAAAAGACATTGACTCCGTGAGTAGCGGCGAGCGAAAACGGACCAGCCTAAACCACGATGCTCGCATTGTGGGGTTGTAGGACTCTAATAACGAAGTTACAGTTTAGCTGAACGCTTTTGGAACAGGCGATCAAAGAGGGTGATAATCCCGTAAGCGAAAAACGAGTAACTAGTAAGAGTATCCTGAGTACGCTAATCATCGTGAAGGATTGGCGGAATCCGCCCGGACCACCGGGCAAGGCTAAGTATTCCGAGTGACCGATAGCGCATAGTACCGTGAGGGAAAGGTGAAAAGAACCGCTGGCGCGGAGTGAAATAGAACCTGAAACCGTGCGCTTACAAGCAGTCGAAGCCCCATGAGTTTAACTCGGGGTGACGGCGTGCCTATTGAAGCATGAGCCGGCGACTTCGATCCGAGTAGTTTGCTTAAACCGATAGGTGGAGGCGCAGCGAAAGCGAGTCTGAATAGGGCGAATGTATTACTCGGACGAGACTCGAAACCTGGAGAGCTACGCCTGAGCAGGTTGAAACCCCCGTGACAGGGGGTGGAGGACCGAACCAATGCCTGCTGAAAAAGGTTTGGATGACTTGGGTGTAGGAGTGAAAAGCTAACCGATCCAGGAGATAGCTAGTTCTCCCCGAAATGCCTTTAGGGGCAGCGTTGATTGAATCACACATCTTGTAAAGCACTGATTAGGCTAGGGGACCTACCAGTTTACCAAACCTTGTCAAACTCTGAATGGGTGTGTTGTGTAGTCAGCAGTGAGGCAGCGTGAGCTAACTTTCGTTGCCAAGAGGGAAACAACCCAGACCGCCAGCTAAGGTCCCGAAGTAATGGTTAAGTGGATAAGGATGTGAGATTGCTATGACAGCCAGGAGGTTGGCTTAGAAGCAGCCACCCTTTAAAGAGTGCGTAATAGCTCACTGGTCGAGTGATCTCGCGCCGAAAATGATCGGGGCTCAAACCATTCACCGAAGCTGCGGATTTACCGTCGAAAGACAGTATCTGGTAGGGGAGCGTTCCCTAAGCCTGTGAAGCCACAACGTAAGTAGTGGTGGAGGTATGGGAAGTGCGGATGCCGGTATGAGTAACGATAAGACAAGTGAGAATCTTGTCCGCCGTAAGCCTAAGGGTTCCTGGGGAAGGGTCGTCCTCCCAGGGTTAGGCGGGACCTAAGGAGTAGCCGAAAGGCGAATTCGAATGGACAACAGGTTAATATTCCTGTTCCACTCTCGTGGAGTGATGAGGGGACGCATTAGGTTAGTCATACGGAGCTATGGTTATGCCCGGCGAAACACGAAGTCTGAGGGATAGGAAAATCCGCCCTCACATAGATGACGTGCTAGGGAAGCCTCTACGGAGGTGATAACTTGACAACACCATGGTGCCAAGAAAAGCCTCTAAACGTTGAAACGAAGTGCCCGTACCGATAACCGACACAGGTGGGCGAGTGTAAATGCACTAAGGCGCGCGAGAGAACTCTGGCTAAGGAACTTTGCAATCTAGCCCCGTAACTTAGGGATAAGGGGTCCCGACTCACGTCGGGCGCAGTGAATGGGTTCAAGCGACTGTTTACCAAAATCACAGCACTCTGCCAACTCCAAAGAGGAAGTATAGGGTGTGACACCTGCCCGGTGCTGGAAGGTCAAGTGGAGCGGTGCAAGCTGCGAAATGAAGCCCCAGTGAACGGCGGCGATAACTATAATCGTCCTAAGGTAGCGAAATTCCTTGTCGGGTAAGTTCCGACCTGCACGAAAGGTGTAACGACTTGAACGCTGTCTCGGCCAGAGACTCGGTGAAATTGAATTGGCTGTAAAGATGCGGCCTACCCGCAGCAGGACGAAAAGACCCCGTGGAGCTTTACTACAATCTGATATTGACGTGCGGGTTGATCTGCGTAGCATAGGTGGGAGCCGTTGAAACCAGGGTTTTGGCTTTGGTGGAGGCAAAAGTGAAATACCACCCTGATCAACTTGAACGTCTAACCCCTTGTGGGGACAGTGTTTGGTGGGTAGTTTGACTGGGGCGGTCGCCTCCTAAATTGTAACGGAGGCGCCCAAAGGTCACCTCAGCGCGGTCGGAAATCGCGCAAAGAGCGTAAAGGTAAAAGGTGGCTTGACTGTGAGACGGGCATGTCGAACAGGGACGAAAGTCGGGCTTAGTGAACCGGTGGTACCGCGTGGAAGGGCCATCGATCAACGGATAAAAGTTACCCCGGGGATAACAGGCTGATTTCCCCCGAGCGTCCATAGCGGCGGGGAAGTTTGGCACCTCGATGTCGGCTCGTCGCATCCTGGGGCTGAAGCAGGTCCCAAGGGTTGGGCTGTTCGCCCATTAAAGCGGCACGCGAGCTGGGTTCAGAACGTCGTGAGACAGTTCGGTCTCTATCCGCTGCGGGCGGAAGAAGTTTGAGGGACGTTGCTCTTAGTACGAGAGGACCGGAGTGAACACACCGCTCGTCTCCCAGCTGTCCTACCAAGGGCACATGCTGGGTAGCGATGTGTGGACGGGATAACCGCTGAAAGCATCTAAGCGGGAAACCCTTCCCAAGATGAGACTTCTCACCCTTTGTGGGGTAAGACTCCCCGTAGACTACGGGGTTGATAGGACAGGCGTGCAAGCACGGTAACGTGTTGAGCGGACTGTTACTAATCAGTCGAGGACTTGACTTTAAAGCACTATAATCGTTCAAGCAATTGAACTAAATTCAGTCGATCAATCTCGAGGTTCGTATCATCATCTTCAAAAAGTTCTCGAGCCAGACAAGTATTACTTTTTAGTAACACCAAAAAGATTTAAAGCAATAAAGACAATGCAACACCAAGTAATGCAGGATAACAAGCAAACTCGAGATTCCCCCGTGTTCAAAGCCGCGTGGTTCCACCCCATCCCATTCCGAACTGGGTCGTTAAACGCGCGAACGCCGATGGTACTTCAGCCGCAGGGTTGTGGGAGAGTAGGACGATGCGGGGGTTTTATCTTCTACAGGTAAAACCCTCAAAAGATCAAGAAGTACAAGAGTTACAAGCTCGAGAAACAAGAGAAGTACAATAGAATAAGCAAGACTATCAACCTCGAGACTTACCGCTCGAGATTCATGCTAAAAAGACCAGAAGATAATGTGATGCGGGAGTAACTCAGCTGGTAGAGTGCCACCTTGCCAAGGTGGATGTCGAGAGTTCGAATCTCTTCTCCCGCTCCAAAAAATAGAAGTAAGCCGTGAAGCCTATAGGCTCCACGGCTTTCGTCGTTTAAGATATTGAAAACTGTAATTGAGATTTGTTAGGAGATTCACTTGTCTAATGATGACATTAAAGCGCTACTTGAACACGAAGTTGCATCAATTTCAACGCTTGAACATCAGGCACGGATTGGGCAGGTTGACAAAGTCTTATTGAAAAACTCTCTAGAGAATCTACGAAGCATTCTTGATTATGCCGCTAAAGATGTGCGAGAAAAATTGAGTCAATTCTCAGGGAATGCTTCATTGGCAAACGATAAGGTTTACTTTCCCTATGGACTAAAAAAGCTTGATTTTACCTCGAGTATTAATAAAAATCTCCCAAATCTCAATAGTTTTCTTCCAGAAGTATATTTGCTAATCGAAGGTATTCAACCTTTTCAATCGGGCGAAAATTGGCTTTATGATTTGTGTAAGCTTACTAATGAGGCAAAGCACAATAGTTTATCAAAAACAAAGAATGAGAAGACGGTCACAATTTTACAGCCAGGTGCTATTCATATTTCGGGAACAGATATTGAAATGTTTGGGAATTATTTTAATGGTCAACGCTTAGATGATGTATATGTTGACGAAAAAGGTGATTTTGACATCGATAAATATTCTGGAAGTACAGAAATTACTATAAACAATAAAATAAAATTTGATGGAAAAGAACTTGAAATTGTTCCTTTTATTTATAAATGTATAAATAATCTAAAGAATTTTACAACAAACCTTTACTCAATATTGTAAAATGAACTAAATATCAGCTTGAAATAGGAGCTGGATTCACTTTATATTACGAGATTTATCCTCAAGTTACCGAATTTGGTGTTGCAAAATTTCACGCTTCAATAATTCTGGTGGCAACACATGAAAGAAAGACTCGAGAAAACGCGGGTCGTTCTCGGCTGTTAGAATCGCTTCGGCATGAATGCGTTACGCTAAAGCGGCATTAAGTAAACCTGCTTCTCGAGCGGTGGCTATTTCTTGATGCAGTGCTTTGAGTTTGGCTAGGTCTTTCATGGGTTTTTATCGTGTTTCAAACAGCAATTCTTCGGTTCTCGCGCTCAAATCCGAACGCCCAGAGTTTGCCATGCCAATCCAAGCGGGTTTCGTTTTGGGTGTGGTTTCGCGGCGTAAAAGCTCGAGAATAAATTCTTCGGGACTGCTGTGTTTTTGTTGTGCAAGTTGCCTTATTTTGTTGTCAAGTTCTGGTTCTAACTCGAGTTGCAATGTCATGGTTGACCTCTCAATTCTTGGTGAATTCTACTCGAGAAACTGTGTTTTGATAAACCTCGAGTCAATTTAAGCAAATGCTTCCTCGAGCGAAATTGTTTCGCCGCGTCTGATTTCCTCGTGGCGTTCACGTAAAACATCTTGCAGCATTTGGCTTCTCGAGAGCAGCAATCGCTCGAGGTCAAGATCATCTTCTGGGACAATTAAAATTGCGGCGGTTTTACCGTTTTTGGTGATGATGGTCGGGTTGTTTTTGGCTTCTTCGATCACGCTCGAGAGTTTGTCTTTGGCTTCGGTCAGTCCAATAATTTTCATGTTTTCACCTCGCGTCCTTGAATCAAGAGTTTTTCAGATTTCTTTTCGCCAATGGCGAGCACTTCGACAATGCCAAGTATTTCAATGATCTCGAGTTCGGTTTCATTGGAACTGGTCACGGTGTACAGAACTCGGTAACGATTTTGCTCGCCGCATCGTAGTTCCCAGGTGGCTTCCAGAATTGGCAGTGTTAAGGGTTTACGGTTGGTGGTCTCGAGGTTTGGTTCAAAAACCAATTGGGTTTCGATGGCTTGTTTGATGCTCGAGTGGTCTTTTTTCGGGATGAATTCAAGGTCTTTTTTGATGCTTCTGGCAAGAACAAGCTCGTAAATCTTAGCCACAATTTATTCTAGCACGAATTCTGGCTTGTTATAAAATCGTAAATCATTTTCGAGTGACCGAAGTCGTTCTGGTGGTAGTACATTAAAGAAAGTCTCGAGAAAACGCGGGTCGTTCTTGGCTGCCAAAATCGTTTTTGCATAGATGTGTCGCTCGAGTGTGGCATCAACTTAAAATGTTCAGCTTCGAGTTTGACGGTTGTAGTATTGAGCGAATGGCTCTATTTCGGGATTGGTTTTGGCAGCTCGAGGCAACTGGTTTAGGTCCAGATCATTTTGTCATCGTGCGGGTTTTGCCGAATCAGGCAGAAATTTTATTACGAGTTGCTTGTCACTTCATGCCAGTTGTTTTTGTCGCTGAAGATTTGGCTGATGGATGTCAGCGTTTTATCGATCAGCGCACTTATGACAGTTTAAATTCAATGCAAAAAGCTGGTGTTGTGAGCAATATTTACATCAGCTCGAGTATCGAAATTCGTGAAGGGATTTTATCGATTGAAAACACGTATGCGCGTCATGAAGACGGTGAAACGGCGTTTTTGATTGGTCTTTTGCAATCCTCGGATTTGAGCGTGCAAGACTGGCGTGTATTCGCTGGAGGAAGTGGTTACGATTCTATCGAGGTTGCTCGAGGGGACAGTGCCGCTTCGTTTCTCGAGTATCTTAAGGGTTGAAATTCAAGATTTAGAAAGCATGGCGTAGGCTGTCTTTAGGCTGTCTAAATGCTCGAGTTGAATTGGTACGTTGGCATCACCTGCAAAAGTTCGTTCTGGGTTTTTGGAGTGTTTTTGCAATCGGGCTTCAATTTGACTTGATTCTTCAAGGCTGAATTGTTGGTTGGTGATCTCGAGATACTGCTTGATAATATTCTGGAAACCCTGATTGTAATCGCAAAGTAGCGTGTTGTTGTCAATCTGACAAAATTCGTGTATCGCCAGATAATATTTTTTTAAAACCCAGGCGGCATAATCGTCTAATTTTTCTGGGGCGGGCAAGTCTTGTATCGTGCCGTACATGGTTGCAGGTAAAAGGTTGGGCACCATGTGCATTCCCCTGTTTCGTTTATGTGACTTCAAGACCGCTTCGGGTTCTCTGGTTAAAATGATAAAGGGCAGTGTGGGAAAATATGATCTCAGTTGCTCGAGGTACATCAGATGCCAACTGTCCATTTTAAGAATTAAATGTTGTTGATTTGGAAACCTGATTTGACCTAAAATTTTGAGTACAGCCTTAAAAAGTTGAATTCGTAAATCTTCTGGCATGTCTGAATCTCTCAGAATATCGTCTAAAATTGGCATTTCTGGCACGACAATGTTGCGCTCTAATATGGTCAAGGCTTGACTGAGCATGGTTGAACCGCATCTCGAAACGTGAAAGATTAAGGCTAAAGGTTTGACCGAATCAAGTTGTTGTGACCACTCAATGACGGCTTGAGCGTGACTGATGACTTTTAAATGGCTCGAGTTTTCCTTGAGGGATTTGCATTTTAGAATTGTTTCTTCAAAAAAAGGTTCTTTAAAGCGGTTCTCGCCCACGTAAAGCCATTCAAAAAAGTATTCTCGATCTTTTTGAATCAACTTGTAAGGTAACCAGTGCAATAAGGGCGTGTTCATTTGATTTTCCTTGGCTCGAGGGTTTATGAAGACAAAATTTCGTTAATGCAATAAATGTGACTCGAAAAAAACTGCGGTTTAGATTCTCGAGTATCTCAATAAATTTAACGGTTTTGCAATGCCATCTCGAGTTCATCACGCATGGTTTTAGCGGCTTCCTTTGCGGCACTTGCGTAATCAGTTCCGGCGCTGGCGTATTGAATGGCGCGGCTCGAGCTTGCGATTGCGCCGAGTTTGTTGGCATCAAAAGCTGGTGCGAGATCGCTGGCTTTTGCGCCTTGAGCACCAAGTCCTGGCAGAAGCATCAAAACCTTTGGCATGAGCTTGCGAAAATGCTCGAGTTCCTGGGTGTGGGTTGCGCCAACGACTGCACCAAATGCGCCGTAACCTGTTTCTCGAGTCGTTAGTCCTGCAAGGTGTTTGGCAATAATTTCAGAGATAGTCCCGTTTGCGGTTTGCAGGTCTTGCAGGTCGCTCGAGCCTGGATTGCTGGTTTTCACGAGCACGAAAATCGCGCCGTCGTTGTTTTGGGCAGCTTTTAAAAATGGCTCGAGTGTTTCAAATCCGAGAAACGGATTGACGGTTAAAGCTGTTCCAGCGCGTTCACCGGTCAGCCACGCGCTGGCGTAGGCTTCGGCGGTGCTTGGAAAATCTCCGCGTTTGGCGTCCAGAATGATCGGCAAGCCCAACGTTCGAGCGGCATGACATATTTTGTCGAGAACCTCGAGTCCTGGAATGCCCAACGCCTCGTAAAATGCCACTTGAGGCTTGATGCAGGCAATGTAGGGCGTAGTTGCCTCGAGCACCTCCAGACAGTGTTTTAAGACCGCTGTGGCGGTTGCTGCGGGGTCATGGTCAAATTGTTTGGGGTGTGTGCTGGCATGACTTTCTGGGCGAGGGTCGAGTCCGAGGCACAAACGGGTGCTCGACTCAAACATTCGGGCGTGCAAACGATCTGAAAAGTTCATCGCCCAGAATCATACAATTCTGGGCGATCAGTGGTCACAAACAATCGGGTTGCTTGAGGTTAGAGGTTAAGGCAGCGTGATGACTTCACCGTTTTCCTTGGTCAGCACTCGAGCGCCTCCGCGTCCCGTAATCACCAGGCTTTTGCCATCTTTGGAAAATTGAATTTCTGCAATCGCATCTCGAGTGTCAAGGGCAATATCTGCAAGTTCGGTTCTTTGGGCAACATCCCAGAATTTCAGGGTGTGAGCGCCAGCCACCAAAACGCGATTGTCTGGACTGAGCGCCATGGCGTAGATTGGGCAGTCACAGCTTGGCGAATCGAGGTTGGCGATTTCTTTGGCGCTTGCCACCTCCCAAATTTTTATTTGTGCGTCACTCGAGCCAGTGTAAAGTTGTGTGCCGTCATTGCTCCAGATGACGCTCCAAACATTTTCTTGATGGGCTTTGAGGCTGGCAATTTCGCGTCCAGTGTTGACTTCCCAAAGTTTGACCTCGCCGCCTTGCAAGCCGCTGGCTAGGGTTTGACCGTTTGGGCTGAAGGCAATCGTCAAAATTCCTGCGGTGCTGCCTTCAAACATGCGCTCGAGTTCGCCAGTAGCCACATTCCACAATCGAATGGTTTTGTCGTCGCTGGAGCTGGCGACAAACATGCCGTCGGGACTGAACGCGAGGTCGTAAATCCAGCCTGTGTGACTGTTCAAGGTATATCGGGTTGTGTTTGTTTTCAGGTCGGTGATGCGCACGGTTTTATCACCCGAGCTGCTTGCAAGTAGGCTGTCGTCAGAGTTGAACGCCAAGCTGGTAATCGTGCCTTCATGTTCGGCAAAGGTCTGTGAGGGTTTGCTGGTGCCGTTCGCTTCGGGAGCAGTGCTCAGCGACCACAAGTTGATGATTGAATCTCGAGAACCCGTTACAATCGTAGATGCGTCGTTGGAAAGTGCGACCGCAGTGCTTTCATAAGAATGGAGTTGAACCCTTGCCAGTTCTTGTCCGTCGTTGGCACGAACAACATGAACGCTGGTGTCAAAATCATTGACCGCAAGTCGATCTCCACTTGGCGACCAACTGATAGAAGCCGCGCCATTGGTAAAGCCTGAAATGCTGCGCTCGAGTTTGCCAGTTTGTGCATTCCAGAGTTTGACGGTTTCATCGTCCGAACCGCTCGAGATGGTTTTACCGTTCGGGCTGAAGGTCACAAAACCGACAGACTTGGTGTGACCAGTCAAGGTTTTAATGTTTTTTGCGGTTTGAACATCCCAAAGGCGAACGGTTTTGTCGCTCGAGGAACTGAGCAGGGTTTTGCCGTCAAGACTCCAGGCGACAGACCAGATTTTATCGGTATGACCTTTGAAGACCCGCAACGACTTGCCTGTTTTGACCTCCCAGACTCTTAAGGTTTTATCGACACTTGCCGAGGCGATCATGGTGCCTTTGGCATTGAAGCGCACATCTCGGACTTGATCGGTGTGACCTGTAAACTTGCGCATGATTTTGGCAGTTCCTGCATCCCACAAGATCAGATTTTTATCATCCGAACTCGAGATCAGGGTTTTGGAATCAGGACTCCATTCGAGCCAACTGACAACATCTTCGTGCCCCTGGAGTTTGCGCAGAAGCTTAAATGTTTTTGCGTTCCAGATGCTTATTGAACCGTCCCCATCGCCGGTCGCAAGGCGTCCACCATCTTTGCTCCAAGCAACGGCAACCAAATAACTGTCATGGGTTAAACGTTCATTTGGCACAAGG
>JANMUC010000237.1:0-2091 GCA_031391225.1 Deinococcales bacterium | reverse complement strand
GATGATTATGGTTGTGAGCAAGGTCTTTTTTATCAGGTGACGTTGGCTCTTGGGGCGGTTGGTGATTCGTTGAGGATCAATTTTGAGCCATTTGTTTTATGTTAACTTAATTCTGTTGGGGTACTTAAGTGGCAATACCAGTGTTGTAAAACATGTTCAGTGGCAATGCAACAATGGCTTCGAGCCAATCGTTTTCGATCACCCAACGACGGATGTTGCTTTCGCCCTGGTCGGCATCGCCAGTAAACAACGACGAGCCGTTATGCACTTCGGCAATTCGGCTGCCAAGGGGTGTACCGTGCTTCATTTTGCTGACCATATTGGCAAGGAACAACAACTGCCCATCGCTCGAGCGGGGTGCAAGTTTAAACTCGGGGTTGCCAGCATGTTCAATCAGAAAACGCGGGTCTTTTATGCCGTCCTTACCGCCCATACGCTCGAGGTCACTTTTCCAACTAGTGCCGTAAGGAGGGTTGGCAAGCATAAAATCAAATTCTCGAGATCGGAACGCATCGGCAGAAAGTGTGGAATGTTCAGGTCCACCAACAATGTTATCGGCAGAATCACCATCGCCTTTTAAAAGCATGTCGGCTTTGCAAATGGCGTAAGTTTCGGCATTGATTTCTTGTCCGTACAAGTGCGTGGCAATTTGTTTGCCGTGTTCAGTGGCAATTTGTTGCAAGGTTTCTTCGGCAACGGTCAGCATTCCACCAGTTCCACAAGCGCAGTCGTACAATAAGTACGTGCCTGATTCTATTTTTTCGGCAATCGGTAAAAACATCAGGTTTGCCATTAAACGCACGGCATCTCGAGGAGTCCAGTGTTCACCAGCTTCTTCGTTGTTGTCTTCGTTAAACCTACGAACCAGTTCCTCAAAAATAGTTCCCATCGAGTGATTGTCCAAACCTGGTTGGGTTTCGGTTGGGTTAGGACTGAAGTTAATGTCTTTTTCTAAGAATTTTTCGATCAGAATGCCAATTCTGTCTGCTCGTGACAATCGCGGAATTTGATTGCGAAACTCGAAATTATTCAGAATGTCTTGCACATTGGGCGAGAAACCATCCAAGTACGCTTCGAAGTCATCCCGCAATTGTTGTTGTGAAGCTCGAGCTTTTAAGTCACGCATCAGAAAAGGTGAGGTATTGTAAAAAGCTTGTTTAGATGCACTGCGTAAAGCATCATCCTGATTTGCAATACTTTCTTTATCAAGAGCTTTTTTCATTTCCAAAACATTTTGTTTGGTTGACTCAAGAACTGCGTCCAAGCGGCGTAACACCGTCATGGGCAGAATGACATCGCGGTACTTTCCACGCACATAAACATCGCGCAGTACATCGTCAGCAATATTCCAAATAAAACTGGTAATTCGGTTCAGTTGTGATTGTTCCACAATGTTAAGTTTCCTGTCTGGTACAGAGCCATGTCTTGTTGATAGTTACGAAAGTATAACATTCAAACTTTGTAATTTAATAAAGGGGTTCTGGTTTTTGCCCCAACCGAACCGCGCTTCGAGCTTCCAAACGGTGTTCGGGTTTTTATCACGTCAAACATGACGGTCAGGTTTCCAAAGTCCTGAATCACTTTCTGGCAAAACACCAAATGCGCGGCGAATCGGCTTCTGGTTCGCTAAAATCTGGAAACTCGAGAAATTCAATAAACCCAAAACCAGCATTTAACAACATCGGTTCGAGTTCGCTCGGATCGTAACCGCGTTCAAAATGCGTTTCGGTAAACTCGAGTTTATCGGTTTTGCAATGCGCGTTGACAATACCAAGTTCGAGCGCCTGATCGTAATCGTGCGTCCAGGAGAAATGAACGTGCTCGGTTTCGGTGATGATTTCACCCTCAAAACGGTCATCTTCCCAAAGTTCGCGCACGCCTTGACGGGTGTTGATGTCGAACGCCAACCAACCGCCAGGCGTAAGATGTTTGGCAATATTTAAAAAAGTTTTCTCGAGGTCGAACGGTTCAATCAGATTATTCAGGCTGTCAAACACGCAAGTCACCAACTCGAACTTTTGATTCAACTCGAGTTCGGTGAAGCTTTGCTGAACAAATTGCACGTCCGGAAATTTTATTCTTGCTTGCTTG
>JANMUC010000181.1:0-2990 GCA_031391225.1 Deinococcales bacterium | reverse complement strand
TGGTAATTTATAATTCGGTTGGGATTGGAGAAGCAATTACTCGAATTCCATAGTTTAATCATCTAATGAATTTGATTCTCGAGTATTTTCCTCGCAAATCCCGTAAGCTCGAGCATCAGCAGCAAATATTATTTGGAAGTTCGCAATTCTCGAGCAATGTTCTTCAGCATCAAAGGACCTTCAAAAATCCAGCCCGAATAAACTTGCACCAAACTCGCACCTGCATCAAGGCGTTCTTGCACGTCGTCGCTGCTCGAGATTCCGCCAACCGAAATGATCGGCAGTTTGCCGTTCAGTTGGGTATTCAAGTGCTTTAAAATCTCAAGACTCTTTTGTTTTAACGGTGCGCCCGACAAGCCCCCAGCTTCGTCGATCTGGGTTTTTAAACCATCTCGAGCGAGGGTAGTGTTTGTGGCAATAATGCCTGAGAGTTTGTGTTTCTCGAGCAGCAATAAAATCTGGTCGAGTTGTTCCAAACTTAAATCAGGTGCGACTTTCAGTAAAACTGGTTTTTGGATTTCTTGGGCGTTCGCAAAGACCATCACGGTTTTCAGTAAATCCTCGAGTTTGTCTTTGTCTTGCAACTCGCGCAAATTTGGGGTGTTGGGTGAAGAAACGTTCAGCACAAAGTAATCGCCGTATTCCCAGAGTTTTTTCAGACTGGTCAGGTAATCGTTTGGTGCGTCCTCGAGCGGCGTGATTTTGGACTTTCCCAGGTTGATGCCGAGCGGAATTTTGGGTTTCCCGTGACTGTGCTGCCACAATTCGAGCCTCGCCGCAATAACACTAGCACCGTCGTTGTTAAAGCCCATGCGGTTGATGATTGCCTGGTCTTCAGGCAGTCGGAACAAGCGCGGTTTAGGATTGCCTGCTTGCCCAAGGGCGGTGACGCTGCCAATTTCGGCAAATCCAAAGCCAAGCGCCGCCCACACGGGCAAAGCCAAAGCATTCTTATCAAAACCTGCCGCCAAACCCACAGGATTTGGAAACTCGAGATTCCAAAGTTTAACGCTCAGGCGTTCGTCTTGTGGTTTGCAGATTTGCCTGATCAACCCGAGCATGGTTTTACTCATGCTCGAGGCTCGAAGGGTTTTCATGACCAGATCATGGACTTGTTCGGGATCAAGTTGAAAAAGCAGTGGTTTGAGAAGTTCGTACATTATGAACTCGAAGCGTCAAACACGACTTGACCGCGCACGATGGTGACTGCCGCCCAACCCGTTAATTCCTGCCCAGCCCAGGGACTGCCAAAGTTCGCTTTGGTTTTAAAACTAGATGGATCAACAGTTTTTTTGTTGTTTAGGTCAAGCAAAACCAGATCGGCTGGCATTCCAACCTCGAGTTTGGGTTCTGGAATACCCAAGACTTTTGCCGCGCCGGTGGTCATGAGATCCAGTAATTTCTCGAGTTTGAGTTTTCCAGTGGCGACAAAATGCGTGTAGAGGAGAGGAAATGCCAGTTCAATATTGGCAATCCCGAACGGCGCTTCAAGCAAATCTTGTTCTTTTTCGGCTTGGGTGTGCGGCGCGTGATCTGTGCCGATACAATCCACCGTGCCGTCAACCAGACCCGCCAGCAGCGCGTCACAGTCTGACTGCAAACGAAGTGGCGGGGCGACTTTGTACAAGGCATCAAAAGTCTCGAGCTTGGAATCAGTCAGCGTCAAATGGTGCGGTCCAACTTCGCAGGTGATATTCACGCCTCGAGCTTTGGCGTCACGAACCAGTTGCAAGCCTCGAGCGGTGGAAAGATGCTGAATATGTAATCTTGCTCCTGTGACTGCACAAATTTCCAAATCTCGAGCGATTCTGGCGGCTTCGGCGGTGGCTGGGTTGCCTGGAAGTCCAAGTCGTTCTGAAACTTCGCCTTCGTTCATGACGCCGTCGCCACGTAGGCTGGCATCTTCGGCGTGAACACTGACCACCAGCCCAAGAGCGTGGGCGTACTCGAGTCCGCGACGTAATACACCCGCATCTTCATTGGTGCGACCATCATCGGTCAACATGACTGCACCTGCGGTTTTTAAGGCTGCCGCATCTGCCAGCAATTTCCCTTCTTGCCCTCGAGTTAGCGCGGCAGACGGGAGGAGTCTTGCCAGTCCAAGTTTTTCGGCTTTGGCAATCAGGCTACGGAGAATCTCTGGGTCGTCAATGACTGGTTTGGTGTTGGGCATACAGACCACCGTGCCAAAACCGCCCGCCACAGCCGCGCTCAAACCACTTTTCAGGTCTTCTTTGACTTCCTGCCCAGGTTCGCGCAAGTGTGCGTGCGGGTCAATCAACGCAGGAGCGAGAATAAAATCGCTGGCGTCAATCTCGAGATCGCTCGAGCCTGTCAAGTTAAAACCCTCGATCAAACCGTTGTTGATGTACACATCTCGAGCTTCTGAATTTGGTAAATCTCGAGCATTTTTGATTTTGATTCGCATGTTGCCCCCAATTTTGCGTAGGGGCGACCCTTGCGACCATGCCCGTGAGGTGCATTTTATGGTCAAGAAGTGGTCGCCCTGCTTTTGATTTATTTTTTTCCAACCAACAAGTGATACAAAACCGCCATCCTGACAGGCAGCCCATTCTCAACTTGTTTCAAAATCACGCTGCGACTCGAGTCTGCCAAACTTCCCTCGAGTTCGACATCGCGGTTCATTGGTCCTGGGTGCATGATGATCGCGTCGGGCGCGGCGTGTTTCAGGTTCTTGAGGTTGATCTGATAGGTTTGTTGGTATTCGGGCAAACTTGGAATGTAGCCCGTGCTCATCCGCTCGAGTTGCAGGCGCAAAGCCATCACGGCGTTCGCGCCGTCTAGCGCTTCTTGCAGGTTGGTGGTGACGGTCACGCCTGGTTGCTCGAGTTCTTTGGGCAGCAGCGTTGCAGGTCCACACAAACGGACTTTTGCGCCCAGTTTGACCAGTAAATCCGCGTTTGACCGTGCGACCCTCGAGTGTTTAACATCGCCAACGATGGCAACTTCCAGCCCTTCGAGTTTTCCAA
>JANMUC010000106.1:0-3013 GCA_031391225.1 Deinococcales bacterium | reverse complement strand
CGAGAAACCTTTCTTGAAGGTGAAATCGGCACGCAGCCCAAATTCAACACAAGGAAACATATGCACACACATTTGATTGATAAGTTCGAGCGAATTGGCGCTCGAGCAAAACTCAACATCATCCCAGAACAGGTGTCATTTGGCACTCACTGGCGACCTGAACCACGTCGATTTCGTGGGATGTTCAGCCTGGATATTCAAAAAGACCGCAAAGGCGAATACTTTCTGGTCAACATCCCAGAAGGCAAGAACCTCGAGCTTGACGTGCTTGATGTCCAAGTCAAAATGCGTCACTTGCTGTTGATGGCGCGGCAGGACGGCAACAAAGACAAATTCTTGTGCGGTCACGATGAACGACATTGGTTTACTTGCGCTGTGCCCGGTTCAAGTGTCAGCAACGTTTTAACTGCCATGAATGAACTGCGTCCAACCGACGTTCGAGATTCTTTGCCATTCAACAGTCTGAAAACTCGAGATCGTTTGCGGCGTCGCAATGCCGCTTTTATCCGTCAAGGCGAATGGTTTTTTATTCCCGAACCAAACTTGATTGTGCCAGAACGTTTGATATTGACACATGAACCAATCTCGAGAGGACGCGGCAAACCACATTGGCTCGAGAATGCTTACCGTAGTGGTGGCACAATGGTACGAGTCTGCAATGAGTACCCAACAGGTTTGCTCGAGGATGAGTATAAGGCATTGTTGTCTCAGAGACCCAGTGCAGTCAGATGGAATTGGCGAAGCATGATGCGTGATGCTGGCGTGTTTGCAACTGGTAATGTCTCACACCCAGACCACGCCACGATTGACTTGCGTGGTTGGCATCGGGTGGTCATGAACACCGAGCATAAGGCTCGAGCGGCAAAGAACATCGTGTTCTTGGATTAAACAAAACGTGATCCCAAAAAATCTTGGGATCACGCGTTTTAATGTTGCTCGAGGTTTAGCTGTCTTTGTCGCGGTAACGCAAGAACGCGGGAATATCCAGTTCTTGTTCGCTGAAACGTCCCGAGTTGATGATGTTGCCCAAGTTGCCCAGGGTGTTGTTGGTGGTGCGCAGTTGATTCATCAAACCTGGGGCTTCGTTGAAACCTGTGGCAACCACGGTCACACGGATTTCGTCGCCGGCGTGTTCGTCAAACGCCACGCCGAACAGGGTGTCCACGCTGTTTTCGTCTAAACCTGTGGCGGCTTGAATCTTGCCCACGATTTCGTAAGCATCGGCTAGGGTTACGCGTTCTTCGGTACCAGTAATGTTAATCAAGAGTTTCTTCGCACCTTCAATGCCGCGCTCGAGCAGCGGCGAGTGAATGGCGGTTGCCACGGCTTCTTCGACCAGTTTGTCGCCGCGTCCCGCGCCAATGCCCATCAAGACCGATCCCGCGCCCGTCAGGTGCATTTTAACGTCGGCAAAGTCAACGTTAATCAAGCCACTGGCGTTAATCACGTCGCTGATGCCTTTGACGCCGTAATACAAAACGCGGTCTGCCAGCAAGAACGCATCGCGGATTGGGGCTTTGCGGTCCACCACAGAAACTAGCTTTTCGTTGTTGACAATGATCATGCCGTCCACGCGCTCCGAGAGCTTCTTGATGCCCTCTTCGGCGACGCGCAAGCGTTTGGGTCCTTCGAACTTAAACGGACGCGTCACAATGCCTATGGTCAGCGCACCGATCTCTTTGGCAATCTCTGCTACCACGGGCGCACTGCCTGTTCCCGTGCCGCCGCCCATACCGGCGGTAATAAAGACCATATCCGCACCTTCGAGGTGTTCTTTGATCTGATCCCGATCCTCGAGCGCACTTTTTTCGCCAACTTCGGGGTTTGCGCCTGCGCCCAAACCGCGCGTGGTACGATCACCAATTTGCAAGCGCAATTCGGCATGAGAGTTTGCCAGGACTTGCGCGTCGGTGTTCGCTGCAATGAACTCCACGCCGTCTAAGCCAGAGTCAATCATGCGGTTTACCGCGTTGTTGCCCGCGCCGCCCAAGCCAATCACTCGAATATTCGCTGCTTGCACTTTTATCGCCTCGTTCTTGCCAAAATTGGCGGTTGATTTCTGAAAACGTCTTGCATCAAAATCTTAATTTAAAAGAAATCTTTGAAAAACGCCCTGATGCGCTCGAGAAGGCTGGGTCCTGATGGTTTGCGTTCAATGGCTTCGCTGGGTTCTGCCTCGAAATTCTCGTCCTCGCTAGGGTAATTCCCGCTCGAGGAAGAATCATTTTGACTCATGTGCGATCCTGAAACGCTGCTGACGCCCACAGGAACGGCATTGTAATGCTGCTGACTGCTGCTGGTCGCGCCGCGTCCAGTGAAATTCTCGATGCCGTAACGCACCAAGCCAACGCTGGTGGCATGGGTCGGTGATGACACGACATCTGCCAAGCCACTGACATTGCCTGGCTTGCCGATGCGCACGGGCAACTTAAAGCGTTCCCTTGCCAATTCGGAAACGCCACGCATCAAGGCTGTGCCACCCGTAATCACGACGCCCGCCGCAATCAATTCAACCGGTCCAAGTACCGAATCAATCTCTGCCCTGGCAAGGTTAAAAATTTCTGCCATGCGCGGCTTGATGATCCTCGAGAGTTCAAAGGCACTGACTTGCGGCACAACCCCGTTTTGGGTCAACTCGAGGTTGAGGTCAGGGTCTGCCATTTCGGGCACGGCAGCACCGTATTTTTTCTTGACGCGTTCGGCTTCGTCGGCTGGAATCTTTAGGATTTGCGCCAAGTCTTGGGTGACATGGTCGCCACCGAGCGGAATGACTGCGCTGTGCGCCAGATTGCCGCGCCTGAAGACCGCCACGTCGGTTGTGCCGCCGCCAATGTCAATTAAAACGGTGGTGACATCTTCCTCTTGAGGCTCGAGGACGCTTAAACCGCTGGCGTAACCCTGCAAGACCAGACCGTTGACGGTGATGCCAGCCTCGGAAACGCAACGCCTTAAATTGGCGAGTGGTCCTTGCGAACCGGTCACAATATGAACGTCCACCTCGAGCCTGACGCCG
>JANMUC010000090.1:0-4822 GCA_031391225.1 Deinococcales bacterium | reverse complement strand
TGACGGGTCATTTCCTGGAGATACAAAGCGGTAAGGCAAGTTTTCAATTGCTCAGGATGGCACGCGAGGGTCTGATGATGCCGCTTCGGGCATTGATCGAACGGGTTACAAAAGAAAACCGAGCGCTACGAACCGAGGGTGTGCGGTTTGTCCATGAGGGCGCGACGGAAACGGTCAATCTCGAGGTTGTGCCGTTGCGGCAACCTGGTTGTCTGCTGGTCTTGTTCGAGACGCCACCCAGCGCCACCGACGCAGTGGTGAAAACACCAACCAAGTCTCGCACGACCAAGACCCGCAATGACGCCCACAGCGAGCTTCAGGACATGACGCAGCAAATTACCGATCTCAAACGCGAGTTGCTCGAGACGCGTGAATACTTGCAATTTGTTCAGGAACAGGGCGAAGCCACCAACGAGGAATTGCAGTCCACCAACGAAGAGGCACAATCTGCCAACGAGGAAATGCAGAGCTTAAACGAAGAACTCGAGACTGCCAAAGAGGAACTCGAGTCGAGCAACGAAGAGATGCGAACCATCAATGACGAACTGAACGAACGCAACACAGATTTGCGGCTTTTAAACGAAGACCATCTCAATTTTCAATCGAGTGTCGAACTTGGCATTGTGACCATTGGCGGGGATTTGACCGTGCGGCGTTTTACCCCGCAAGCCGAAAAAACCTTGGGCTTGCGGGCGGGCGATATTGGGCAACCGATCTGGCAAGTGCGTCATTCGCTCGAGCCAGTCAACTTGCAGGCGTTAATTATGGCTGTGATTGAATCGGACAACCCAAGTGATCTTGAAGTTCAAGACCAAAACGGTTGCTGGTTTTTGCTGCGCATTCGTCCGTACCGCACGCTCGAGGATAAAACCGATGGCGCGGTGCTGGTCTTATTTGGGATTGATGAAATCAAACGCACCGAACTCGAGCGCCAACGGTTACAACACGAAACCGAAGCTGTCTTTGAGAGCCTTAAAGATGGACTGATCGCAGTCAATAAAGATTGGATTGTGACCTATGTCAACACTGCTGGCGCACGTTTATCTCAATTGACCCCAGATGTAATGATTGGAGGTAACGTTTGGGAGTTATTTCCAGAAGCAATAAATGGGATCTTTGAAACCAATTATCGCAAAGCCTTTAACGAACGAATCATAGTCGAATTTGAAGCATATTCGGCAGCCCTAAAACTACAATTTGAAGTTCGTGCCGTTCCAGTCGAAGACGGAATCACCATCTTTTTTCGTGATGTAACTAAACGTCACAATACCGAACTGATCATTGCCCAAACCCAAGAAAAACTTCTGGTGCTTGCCGAAAGTCAACGCCGCTTTCTGGCAGATGCCGCCCACGAACTTCGCGCCCCGCTTGCCGTGATTCAAGGCAACCTCGAGGTGCTCGAGCGATTCCCAAACATGACGATTGAAGAACGAAAGGACGCGATCAACGAAAGCGCCCGTGAATCCATACGGCTCGGACGGCTGGCAAACGACCTGCTGGCACTGGCACGCGGCGACGCGGGCGACGGCTTGCACCTTGAACGTCTGGAACTCGTGCCGATTCTCGAGGAAACCTTGCGCGAGGCGGCACATCTTGCATCTGGGCGCAGCTTGGAGCATTTGGAACTTGAGCCGTGCAGGATTCTGGGCGACGCGGATAAACTCAAGCAACTGACCCTGATTTTGCTCGACAACGCCTTAAAGTACGCCCCCGAAGGCGGACGGGTTTGGCTCGAGTTAAAACAGGTAGACAACCACGCCGAAATCAGAATCTCGAACACGGGTCAAGGCATCAGTAAGGACGACCTGAAACGGGTATTTGAACGTTTCTACCGTACCGACACGTCACGCTCGAGACAAACGGGTGGCACTGGGCTGGGCTTGTCGATTGCCCGTTGGATTGGCGAGCAACACGGCGGCACGGTTGAACTGGAAAGCGAGCTGGGCGCAACCACCACCGCCATTGTGCGCTTGGCGCTTGTTTAATCTTGGGTCACTCGAGTTAATCAAATCATTTTGGGCGTCAAATTGATTGAGGGCAGCAAGGCATGAAGTCGCGCCACCAGTTGCGCAAACGAGACGGGTTTTTCGAAGTAATCGTCCGCACCGAGTGCCAAACCATCCAAACTCGAGCCACCTCGACCCGTTAAAAAGATGATTGGCATGGTTGCCCCCGAAGCCCGAATCTGGCGCAAGGTTTCAGGACCATCGATGCCTGGCATCATCCAATCTAAAATCACCAGATTGGGTTTAGATTCACTGGCAATTTTGACCGCAACCGCACCCGAATCGGCTTCCATCACGTCGTAACCCTCGAGTTGCAAACCGCGCCGCAAAAAGTGACGAATACCCGGGTCGTCATCGGCGACCAGGATATTGAACTCAGACATGGGTACGAGAACTTTCATACATCGTAGTCTAGGCTCATATTCTGATACCAGGCTGACGCCAAGCCCAGATTAGAACAGGTCAACCTCACCTTGTTCCTCGGGCTTCTTTGACGGTGACCACACTTCTGCCAGACCGTCCAGAAAGTTTATTCGCCCCGCGTTTATCGGTCAGATCAAAATATTCTCGGCGGTGCGCCTCGACGCAATCACACCACTGCTCAATCAAGCGCTCGCCGTTTTCGACGGCTTGGGCGGGTACATTGGAGGTCGTACCCTCGAGAAATTCTTGTTGCGCAAGTTCTAAGTAAACCATAAAGCCTCCGATGTCTCATCTGAATTTAATTGAGGTTACATTTCAAAGCTGGCGTCAAGCTGAAGACCAACTTCAGGACGGCTTAAGGCATGTTCTGAACAGTAATTTATGAAGCTCGAGAAACAAGAAAACCGCCACCAATGGCGACGGTTTTCTCTCGAGATTCAAGTCAATTTTTAGGTTTAACGGTTGTTCACGCCAGTCGAATTGGTGCTAGAATTGCTGCCCATCATGGTGTTGCTGGCGCGTTCGTAATAACGAGCACTGGAAGTATTCAAGATATCGCGAACCTTCATGGCTTCGGTAGAATCGGATGCGTCAACCGCGACGATATAGCCACCTTTTTGTACGGCATCGCCGTAATAATCTGCCTCGTCCTTCTCATAGCCTGCCTGGGCAAAAGCGCCCGCCAGTGTACCGGTTACGCCACCAACCACTGCACCCGCCACTGCACCGCCACCAACCGCACCCAAGCTCGAGGCGAGCACGCCTGCGGTAATGAACGGTCCGACACCAGGAATCAAAGCCGCCGCAATACCGAACAAAACTCCGGCGGTTGCGCCAACCGCCAAGCCCTTGGCGGCTCCGTCGGTCACGTCTTTGTTCATCATTTCTTCGGCATCATTGGTCACACCGTCGTGTGAACCGACAATCGAGAGCTTGGATTCGCTGATACCAGCACTACGGAGTTGATCAATAGCAGCTTGTGCACGACTACGGTCATCAAAAAGAGCGGTTACTCGTTCCATAATAAAGCCTCCTATGTTCCGCATTTGAATGATGTTCTGCGAGACGTGTAAAGCATGACAAACCAAATTTGGGATCGCTTGACTCGAGGCTGAATTTGGGCTGAGGACTGAACATTTAAACAGTGTTTCCTCGAGTTTGATGGCTCGAGGAACAGCAAAAAGACAGCACACAAATAATTGTGTGCTGTCTTGAAAGGCGCAAGTTGTTAAAGAAAACAATTTAGGTACTGCTGGTATGACCCATTGTGCCAGTCTCATCGACAAGCCGACCATTGACGTTGGCATCGTTTCCATAACCGCCACCAAAGCTCGCCAAACCCAACACCAAGCCTGCAAGCAACAACCAAACCCACGCCGCCTTGCCGGCAGTGTTTGCGGCATCTCGAGCAAGCTGTTGGGCTTGTTCGCTGGCAGCCTTCGCGGCTTGTTCGCCTTGGGCGCTCAGTTCTTGAACGCGCTTGGAAATAACGGTTTCAACCTCTCTGGCTTGGGCTTGACTCAGCCCCCGTTGGCGCAAACGACTTACAAATTGATCGCCAGAAAGTGCTTTGGTGATTGCATTGACACGCGCCGAAACAAAATTGGGCAAATCACTGGGATTTTGCAGCGCGGTGCCAAGATCACGGCTAGAATTTCTGATAATGCCACGAATTACTCCTGTCGTCGCTGCGACTTGGGTCTGATTCAATTCCGGTGAGGCATCGGCAATAATTTGGTTGAGTTCTGCATCATCTAAACCCGATGTGACAGCCTGGTAGGCATCCCCCAAACCAAGTGATTGCAGTGTCCCAGCCAAGCCACCATTGTCAGCCACCGCGCCGCCAGTCGCATTGGCGACCTGACCAACCGCACCGGCAGTCGCTCCGGCAATATCTTTTACCGTTCCAGTCGCACTCGAGACGGCGTTCGAGATCAGTCCTGCCGTAAATAAGGTCGAGATGATGAGCATTAGCATTCCGGTGATCAGTCCATTAAAGCGACCCTGAGCAGGGGTTAAGTAGCCAGCCGCCCGTGCGGCGGTCAATCCACCCACGAATGCAGCGATCGCCCAAGAAACAGCCAACCAGATGCCCGCCGTGATCGCAATTGCCCCGAGGTTATTTAGGTTATTGACAGAGACAAACCCGATGGCAAGCCCAAAAACCACCAATGCAGTCTGAATGATTAGCCCAGCCACCACACCAGTCAAAATTCCTGACCAACTGATGCGCGGCATAACGAGTCCTTCTCGAGCGTTTTCAAAATGATTTCCTGTTGTTAACATCTTTTTCTCCTTATGGGTTGCTTACCGAAGTTTTTCGGCGAGATTGCGTTTGTCGTCTGGATTGTTTGGGTCAAGTGGGTCAACCGAAGTCAAATCTGGATCAAGAT
>JANMUC010000089.1:0-9877 GCA_031391225.1 Deinococcales bacterium | reverse complement strand
TAGGGTGCGCCGTGCGTACCGTCGGCAAAGTGCTCATGGTGCGCACGGCGCACCTTACGGATTCAAACTGGGTTTCCGGATTGAGGCTTAAGCGATGTGTAGTCTTCAGAGCACTTTGATCTGACTTAGCGAATTAAGAATCACCTCGTAATAATCGCCGTACAATTGAACGCGCCCCGTAATTTGCACGCGTTTCCCCTTGTAAAAGTCTGGGAATGGTTGGGCGAAACTGTCATAATTTCTGGCAAAAATCACGGCTCGAGGGGCAAGCTCGCCAACACCAAATTTAAGGAAACTCACGCCAGTGTCGCGTTTTTCGACTTCTAACACGGCACCCTCGAGCGTCACTTCCCGCCCTAGAAATTCGTTCATCTTTTCGGCAGGTTGCACTTCCTTTAGTACTGGTAAGGTGAATGGATTGACTTCCACTCCTGCATTGATGTCTGTCTCGAGTTGGGTTTTCAGTTGCGAAATAACGTTTGGCTCAGCCGCTTTCTCGAGAATCACGCCCAGCTCGCGGTTGGCGTTTAAACTGTTGGTACTCATGTTTTCAGAGCCAACGAACGCCTTTGAATCATCTGCCAGAATCACTTTGGCGTGAATAAAATTGGTGAGCAACCAGCGAACTTTCACGCCAGCTGCCTTTAGTCTTTCCGCGCCTGCAACAAAGTACGTGTCGGTGGCTGGTTGTGGCGATCCAACCAAACTGACCGCCACACCGCGCATTTGTGCTGCTATCAGCGCTAGGATCACAGCTTCATCAGCCATTGCGCCTTGCTCGAGCATTAAAGACTGTTTTGCAGTGTTGATTAAATCAAGGATTTTTGTTCGAGAATTTCCTTTCACCAATCCTGCCGATGTTGTCTGGCTTGGACTCCAGACCAGTTTTGAATCTTTCAAATCAATCTCCGTGCCCGCCCAATCTGCATCAAAAACCTTGGCAACCTCGGCAACCAGTTCAGGGTTCTCGAGTTGCACCAAATACTCGCGGTTACTCGAGAAACTGCTGCCCGTGATGTTGGCGGTGGAAATGATGGCGGTGGTGTCGTCGATGACAAAACTCTTTTCGTGTATAAACACAAATTTAAATGGCTTGGACAGTTGTACGTTTAAGCCAGCAGCCCTCAGTTTTAAAAAAATTGCAGTATTGCCGCCTGTTGTTCCACTCGGTTCTCGCTCGAGCAGAATTCTGACATCCACCCCTCGAGTTTGTGCGGCAACAAGAGCGTCAATCACGTCCTGCCTCGCGTCGGTGAAAAGGTAAATTTTGTGTCTGACCGAAAGCTTGGCAGAGTGAATAGCCTCCAAAATGGGTTGAATTCCATCTCTAGGTTCGATAAAAAGTTTTGCTGGATTTGGTTGTCCAGCCTGCGCTTGCGGCTCGAGACAGGCGCTGGTGACCAATACGAGTGCCAAAACTGCAATCAAATAGCTCAAAAGTTTCACGCTCCAAGTGTACCCAGCACCTTGATGATCTGGATTTGAGTTTAAGAATCTGCGCCGAATACCCTCAGAAACTTGAGCGATCAAAACATGATTCGAACAGTTTTACAATTCTCGAGTGTGACATAAACAATTCCATGAGCGTACCCTTATCAGGTATACTGTAACCATGACCCAAGATGCTCGAGATCGCCCCGTCTATGTGATCTCTGTCGCAGCAGAACTGACAGATATGCACCCACAAACCTTGCGCTTATACGAACGCAAGGGCTTGATTCGCCCTGGTCGTTCGAGTGGCAAAACAAGGTTGTATTCGGAGCGCGACATCGATCATCTGCGCGAAATCCGGCGTTTAACCCAAGAACTTGGCGTTAACCTGGCAGGCGTCGAAGAGGTCATGAAACTCAGGCACGAACTCGATGATGTCCAAGTGCAACTCGAGATGGAAATCTCAGAACTCGAGACTCAACTACGCTCCGAGTTTGAAACCTCTCAACGTGAGGCGCGGGCGCTTGAAAATGGCAGTGTCTCGAGTGACCCCAAAGACCGCCCAGTGTACGTGATTTCGGTGGCTTCAGAACTGGTCGAAATGCACCCTCAGACGCTGAGGTTGTACGAACGTAAAGGTTTGATTCGTCCGCGACGTTCGGGCGGCAAAACGCGTCTTTATTCTGACCGCGATGTCGATCATTTGCGCGAGGTGCGGCGTTTAACTCAGGAACTCGGGGTCAATTTGGCGGGCGTAGAGGAGATCATGCGCCTCCGCTTCGAGCTTGACAGCGCTCAGGATCGTCTCGAGCATGACATTGCCAAACTTCAACGCGAAATTTCGACTCGAGTCTCGAGCATGAATGCCTTGCCAGCGCCGAAAAAGTCTCGTAAGAAATAGCCATAAACTGAATTAACCTATTCATTGCGCCAAATTTGAGAATTTCATTGGCTGAAGTTTAGCGTTTGGGTGAGTCTTTTTCGGTTTTAAAAATATCCTAAATTCAATGAGGATTGGTTGAAACAGGGGCAACAACGCCGAATAGACGCTTTTACTGGAGCAACAATAGAATTTTATAAAATAATAAATTCACGAAGTAGAATAATCGTGAAGTAAATCACATGCAAAGTCCTCGCGCATTTTGCATCGGCACGCTTTGTCAGGCACTATTGTTGTCAGGCACTATTGCTTAACAAAACTGATCTGAATGTATTCAACAATTTTTCGCACATCAGTATCAGAATTGCGCATTCCATTCGCAACCATGCGTTTAACAACAACCAAAGGCATATCCTTGGTAGCAAAGTGAAAGTTTTTGACCAGATCTAAACTGTGGCATTGCGAGCACGACAGTTCAAACAGTGTTTTGGCATCATGATTCGAAACAACCTGCGCCGATTGGGTCTGTTCGCGTTTTGACTGAGCAGATTGCTGAATCTCTGGGGTTATGGCAATCAAATAAGCGGTCACACTGTTAGCTTCTTGCAATGTGATTTCGCCAGAAGGATTCGGTTTTTCAGCCATGCGAACCACCGTTTGTAACCAGTCGCTTGGGGTGCGTGGACGCAACAAGACCGTTCGCAGATCATGACAGACCACACAATCACCAAGCAGCACCTGACGCCCAAGATTAAGGGCATTTGGCGTTGCCAACGCATCGAGGTTTGTGTCCGACGAGAAATTGGCAATCGGTAACAATCCCTTTAAACGATCGAGGTTTTTCTGTTTGTTGACATCCCCGCGCCCAAAAGCCAAACTTTGTTCACGAAGCGAAAAAGGTATCGAAAGCCCAGTCAACAGCACCGTACAAATCAAGAGCGATGTACCAATATTTGGCATCCACTCTTCGAAATGCCTGGCAAAACGCAGAATAAAGAGCTTAATCGACAACAAACACCCAATCAAGAATCCCAAAATAATGTGCGCCACAGTACGCGCTGGAAACTCAACCTGATACGTCCAAAGTCGAGGCAGCATTTGGATCATCAGTACGACATAAATCAGCCCATACGCAAGCCCAAATATGCGGTGCAGCAGCATCAAACGTGCTGGCGCTGCGCTTTTGTGGGTTTTTTTGTCAAATGGATACCCCCACAGGTAATACATCAAAAAAACGGTGGAAAACGCCAGCAACACGAACAATCCGCCGAGAATCGAATTTATGGCAGCATTCAAAAGATCTCACCTCGTGGTTGTGGCTTAGAATTTTACTTTACAGCAAATGGTCTGATTTCAGTCCCTCGCCCTCGAGGATTCTTCAGCTAGCTTGCATCTCGAGGCACTACGCGGCATTAACCAGGTTTTGTACTCAAACCCTTGACTAAGCAGATCATTTTGCAAATTTTCAAGGTCTTCTCTTGTCGTGCTGAACAGAATTTCCAACCAAAAGGATGGAAAATCTCACAGGTTAACGGTTTCGGAATTCCAACAAGATTACCTTCACTTCAAACGAGCTTCTATCGCTCGAGCATGGGCTTCAAGCCCTTCAGCCCGGGCAAGCCTGGCAGCGTCAGGTGCAGTTTTCTCCAAGGTCGCACGGTTTAAGCCGACCACCGAAATAATTTTTTGGAAATCGCGCACATTCACTGGACTCGAGAACCGCGCCGTTCCCATGGTTGGCATGACGTGACTCGGACCTGCAAGGTAGTCGCCAAGCGCTTCCATGCTGTCCTCGCCGACAAAAACCCCACCGGCGTTGCGCACCAATCCAAGCACCTCCCAGGGTTGCTCGAGCAACAAACACAAGTGCTCGGGAGCGTAATGGTTTGCCAGTTCGATGCCCTCGAGCACGCTGTCAACCAAACAAATTTTGCCGCGTGCCGCCCAGGAGTCTCGCGCCCAGGTGCGGTTGGGTTCGGGTAATTTTTCGGTCTGAATTTCAATTTCAAGCATTACACTCGAGATCAAATCGCTTGAGGTGCTGACCAGCACGGGTTCGGCTTGGACGTGTTCGGCTTGGGCGAGCAAATCGGCGGCAACAAATTTTGGGTTGGCACTTTCGTCTGCCAGCACCAGGGTTTCAGTTGGACCGGGCAGGCTGACAATGCCGACTGTGCCGTACACGCCTCGCATGGCGAGAACGGTATACAAATTTCCAGGTCCACCAATTTTATCGACTTTGGGTATGCTGACAGTTCCGTACGCCATCGCTGCGATTGCCAGTGCTCCGCCCAAAGCAAATACCCGGTGCACGCCGCACTCGAGCGCCGCCGTTAAGGTGGTGGCGTCAACACATCCATCTGTTCCAGGTGGCGAGCACAATATAATGTCTGGCACACCAGCCACCACCGCCGGAATTACGGTATGAATCACGCTCGAGGCGAGCGGATTTGCTCCAGCCGGCGCATAAACGCCAACGCGCTCTATTGGGCGCACGAGTTGCCCAATTGCGCCTTCAATGTTGTGCTCGAGGAAACCGTGCACGGGTTGTTTGAGGTAAAAATCCTTGACGCGCTTGATCGCATGACGGATGGCGACAAGCAAATCGGGCGGCAGCGAATCTCGAGCGTCTAGCATTTCTTGCTGACTGACCTCAAAAACGCCGCTGGCAGGAATGCCGTCGAGTTTGGCAGCGTAGCGATTCACTGCTGCATCGCCCTCGAGCCTCACTTCGCGTAAGATGCGATCGACTGCCTGCGCCGGGGTCAGCGCTTCGCCGTACAACGCCTCGTTGCGTTGCAGCGTCTCGAGACTGACGGGTTGTTCGCCAAAACCTCTGGTCAGTGATTCTCGAGCCTCGGTGCCGCGCAACACCTCGGGATGCGACTTCATTCGCTGCCCTCAGATTTTGCATTGCGCTTGCGAAAACGCCTGCGTTTTCTGCCCGTTTTGCGCTCACTGTCTTCAGGCTTTGGCGCTTCGAGCTTTACCTGCTGAGCTACGCGCTGTTCTCGGGTGGGTTGGGTTGCTTTTGATTTGTCAAATCCCGCTTTTTGCTGCCCTCGAGACGGCACAGCTTGTCCAGGTCGTGAGCGAACATTGCCTCGCTGATCGCGGTTCGAATCCCTGGTTTCATGGCGGGGTGGTTGATTCTGTTGCGGTATGACCGTTCTGGTCAGCACCGCCTCGAGCGCGTACTTGCCCAATGTTTGGGTAAATTTTAAAGGTCGGCACGGCTCTGCCGCCTCGATATAGACCAAGTTCACCCCAGGACGCACGTAATAGACCCGCGCCAGAACCTCCCCCCATGGCGAACTGACGTACTCATCCTCGAGCCTGGTGACGAGCGCCATGCCGCCAACCATCGGCACTCGAGCCACCGTAATTTCGTTCGGAAGTTCGCGCAAGAGTTGCAACATCGACACCGGATCGTGATAATCCTGAGTCAAGGCAATGCTGGCTTCGTCACGGTTTTGTTTGACCGTGACCAAGCCCGCGCGTCGGTCAAAAATCGTTTCAAACGGTCGATCGCCCGATTCCTGATACGAATTTGGAAAACCGGTGCTCGGCTCGAGTTTCGAGGTTTGCACGCGTTTTTGACCATTGCCGAGTGGGCTTTGCAACACTGTCTCGAGGCGAATCACAAATTGGTTTTTCTCAAATCCCGAAATCCAACGTTCCGTCCCAGCCAAACGACCAGCGTAATGAAGTGAGAATTGAAACTCTTCAGGCTTAAAAAGCCCATGGGATTCAGAAAAGCGTTTCTGATCGAACATGCACTCAGACTAACATGCTCGATTTTGGTCTGGCACCAATACATGTGATGCAAGGTTGCAAACAGGGGTGCAACAGAATGATAGGCTCGGGAACATGAAAATTCTCAACCGGGTTTTGCTCAACTTTTTGTACGTGTCTCTTGGTGTGCTCATGGGATTGATCTGGGGCGTCAAACCTCGAGAAACCGTTTTGGGCATAGACCCCGTACCCGCAAATCAAACCAATCTGATTCCAGGTGTCGAAGTCACGCTCGAGCCTCAAAATTTTATTCTTGCCAAACCCGTCTCGCCCAATGGCACGGTATTCGTCTATTACCCGGGCGGTCGGGTTCCAGCCCAAAGTTATGAATTTATGGCTCGAGCATTGGCTGCGAATGGCGTGACCGTTGCCATTCCGGTCATGCCGCTCGAGCTGGCGGTGATATCACCCAATCGCGCCTCGGAAGTGCGCACGGCACTCGAGGCGGGCAACGTGAAAATTGCTAAGTTTATTGTCGGTGGTCACAGTCTGGGCGGGGCGATGGCGGCGAAATACGCGTTTTCCAACCCGGTCGATGGTCTGGTCTTGATGGGCGCGTACAGTGTCGATGACCTGACCGGTAAATCGTTTAAAGTGCTTGACCTCGCCGCCGAACACGACGGACTGGCAACACCAGAAAACATCAAAGCCGGACTCGATAAACTGCCCTCAGGCTCGAAAGTGGACATTATTTCTGGTGGCGTTCACGCGTTTTTTGGACGGTACGGACCACAATCCGGCGATGGTAACCCAACGGTGGCTCGAGATGTTTTTGAAACCAAGGTGCTCGAGAAATTAACAACCTACTTTGCCAGTTTGCAATAACTTCATCATCCTCGTGATCGAAATTTGAGAGCTTCAACCGACCCCATTCCAGCAACAAACATGGCGATTTTCAACTCAAAAATCACTTTCTCGAGGTGCTGAATGACCGCCTCTGGACTGTGCAGCGCAGGCTCGAGCAGTGGTTTCGCCATGGCGGCAACACTTGCCCCCAACTTCAGCGCCTTAGCGACCTCCAAACCCGTACGAATACCACCCGAAGCCATCAACGGCATCTCAGGTAGCGCCGAACGACATTCTTGTAATGCCTGCGCCGTCGGAATGCCAATTTCGTCAAGGTCGGGATGCTCCAACCGCCCGTGATGCGCGAAATCCTCGACTTTTGCCCAACTCGTTCCGCCAGCGCCAGCCACATCGAGCGCCGCAAAACCAATGTTTTTCACGGCTCGAGCGACATTCCCGCTCAAACCGTGCCCGACTTCTTTCAGCATCACTGGATAACCAACATCTGGCACAAGTTTCTCGAGAATCGGGATCAAATTCGCAAAATCTGTGTCACCGCCTGGTTGCAACGCCTCTTGTAACGGGTTGGTATGAAACGCAATCGCATCTGCGCACACCAATTCAATCGCGGCTCGAGCTTCCTTTGCGCCGTAACCTTTTTTAAACTGCGCCACGCCGATGTTTCCAATCAGCAAAATGTCAGGCGCAACATCCCGAATTTGAAAACTTGCCCTTGCCGATTCAATCTCGAGCATCGCACGTTGCGAACCGAGCATCATGCCAATGCCCAAATGCTGTGCAGCGATAGCTAAATTACGATTGATTTTGGCGGCACGTTCAGCACCGCCGGTCATCGCACCAATCAGCAACGGGGCACGAAGTTTCTTTCCCAAGAATTCTGTCTCGAGTTTGATGTCCTCGAGTGAAACTTCGGGTAGGGCACAGTAATCCCAAGGTACCGCTTCAAAGCCATTGGTTTTGGTGCTGTACTCGACTGGATACTCGAGGCAGACTTGAATGTGTTTGAGTTTTCGTTCCTTGATCGCGCTCATCCCATAAATGCTACCGCAGGATTTGGTTTAGGGTCAGATGACGTTTGACTCGAAATTTTGCATGGGCAAGACGAACCTGATATGAATGACCGATTTTACCCGATTTTATGAGCATTTTCCTGATCATGGTTTAAATATTGCGAGAAATCTTTGAAAAATATCTTGACTTTTTTTAAGGAAAATATCTGGTGTTCTCAAGACCAGAATAACAATCTTGCCAATAAGATGACTTGGGTATGCTTTGTTTATTCTTCTGACTGCATCTTCTGAATCTAGTGAAAACGTTCCAAGATTCTGAGATTTAAGAATGATTGAAAATTTGTATAAATACCATAAATGTTTTGTTTTTACTGTTTCAATTGATTTAATAGAAAACCCGAGATTTTTACAATATTGTAGTAAATCATCAAATTGTGTTACGAAAACTTGAAAAAAATTGTACCCACCCGAGTTATTTTCGCGTACATAAATACTTGCGCCCGATAGATAAGCGACCTGACCTTGAACAATTTGATCTGCAAAGAGATAACATTGAGGTAGATGTGAGCTATTCTTAATTGCTGAAGCGATTTGTAAATTTTTATTTTCTAAGATTAAGATTGATAAAAAAGTTATATTTGTTGATAATATCGATAGCGCTTTATTT
Source organism: Deinococcales bacterium (assembly GCA_031391225.1). GTDB lineage: Bacteria > Deinococcota > Deinococci > Deinococcales > JAAFIG01 > JANXTZ01. Next base: position 1,287 of record JANMUC010000089.1, on the reverse strand, counting down.
TTATCATAATATATATCTCTAAAAGTCAAAACTGTTTGCTTTTCTATCGAAAAATTTCCTTGAAATGTTGAATATTCTAGAATAAGACTTTTCAAATCTTTTTTCTTTCTTAAAATCTGCAAAATCCGCTGAATAGCAGATTTATTAACAATATCATCATCAGAAATAATCCAAATGAATTTTCCCACTGCATATTTTGCGACTTCTACAACATTTATTGAACCAATATTTGAAGTTTGATGAACAATATTCCAAGATAAATTTGACATTTTTTGTTGATAAAAATTTACAATTTCTAAAGTATTGTCTGTGGAAGCATTATTTGAGATCACAATTTCAATCTCGGATTGGATGTTTTCTGTTAAAGAATCGACAATACTTACCACGACTTGTTCGAGATAATCCGCCCGATTGTAGGTTGGAATGCAAATAGAAAGCAATATCATCAATAACTCCCAAATTCAACAACTTGGCTTATCTCGAGTCATTTGGAGTCAACAATAATTACCATTAATGCGACTGCGTGAGATCATTCAGTACCCGTTACAGCCCGTTTTACAGCTTGCAAAAAACGATCTTGATTTTGTTGATCAGGCTCGAGATAGCAGCCTTCCGCCCATTCGTTCCAGGCGTTGATAAAAATAAGGCGTTCTTCCAAGGGTTGATCCGAAATTTTCTCGATAGTTTTTTCGATCCAAGCTTGAAATAATTTGTCATCACGGTTTTGAATAATCACCGCTTGATTTTTTCGCCGACTTGAGTTGTCCCAGTTTGGAAATACGCAAGGGATATGCAGTTTTTTGAGGGTAGAGAGCATTTTTTGTCGCGCGATTTGCCGATAATCAAAAATCAGATCAAACTCGAGATTTGGATACAAGCGCCGAATGTGTGGTTTGACGTACCCTGTCAGCAATTTTGAAACCACTGTCTTAACATGCGAAAAGTCAACCCCATTCACGGGATTTCCTTCTGACGGTTCAAAGTCAATCAGGCGTTCGATTCCAGCATCAAGCAGCCTCGTGTCAAGAGGTTCTCCGCGTGACATCGCATAAAAATGCACCTTTGGAATCCCGAGCTCGGCAAGTGCTGTTTGTAAATTTATTAACCGTTGCTCGAGATTGGGAATTAAATTGGCACGGTAAATGATAAACACGGGATTTTGATTGATGCGCAAATACCGTTGATCTTTAAAAAACGGAGCCAGATACTTGGCATGCGCTTCGGAATCGTCAATATTGTTAATAAATCTGCTATTCAGCGGATTTTGCAGATTTTAAGAAAGAAAAA
>JANMUC010000049.1:0-7502 GCA_031391225.1 Deinococcales bacterium | reverse complement strand
AGGTGCTGCTTTAAGGGCAAGAAGGGTCGGGGATGAGGGTGGACAGACAATGGCTGCTTTTTGTGTCTAGCAAAGAAAATCCGATTAAATTGGAGATAATGGGCTTGTCCCCGCTCTTTTGAAATCATGCTGCTCGAGTTTTCTTGCATTTCTCAGAGCAGTAGATCACATTCTCCCAATCTCTCGCCCATTTTTTGCGCCAGGTAAACGGTTTTTGACAAACGGGGCAGATTTTACTGGCGCGGTCTGACGGTTTTTTGCCACCACCAAAGGCTTTGCTTTTCATGGTTTCCAAACCTCACGCTCGACCCGCTTCCAAAAGGCACTAAAGCGCTTCACCTGCCCCGAATAACTGGTCAGCCGCTCGAGGTGATGCAGAACAACCTTCAACCCATCCTGCTCGAGTGCCTGGATGGTGCGCTCTAATTCTGGGCTGTCAACAAAAGTCAAATGAATTTCGCTCAGGTTTCTCGAGCGGGCAAACTGAATCATCTCTTCGCTTTGTACGCCGACGCACACCCGATGCTCGCGTCCTTCAAGGCATTCGATCACGCTTTCAAAGATAAATTGCAATCGCCCAAAACCGATGTGGGTTTGCTCGAGGAACGGTTTGTCGAAGACAAAAATCACGGGCGCGTTCGGGTTGGCCAGCAGCGCTGGGTCGGTGGGGGAGAGGCTGCCGCCGTGCAACCAGACCAGCGCACTCACGACGACCAACCGTGATCTTGTCCGAACAATGAATGCTCGAGTTCGGGATACGACTTCCTGAACGGGCAAACGGCGTGACAACTCGAGCAGTAGGCGTCTGAAGAGAAGGTTTGAATGTTTTGTTGGTTCATAAAATACGGTTTGGAACTGAAGGTGCTCGCCACCCACTGCCAGGACAGGGCGTTGCTGGCAATGTCGCCGTCGAGCAGGTGTTCACGAAAAAAGTCGAATCCCGCCTTCCAATGTGTTTTGCGCCAATGTGTGACGTAAGCCGCAAACCACAACCGTTCGTGATTGTGCAAATATCCCGTGTCAATTAGTTTCTCGACCCAGGTATCGACGCAGGGCAATCCCGTTTTCGCCTCGAGAATATCGTTTGGCATTTTAGACTGCCACTTTGCGGCGTACTTTGGTGCTTCAAGATTCTCGAGCACGCCAATACCCTCTTGTTCCAAAACCAACAAGAAAAATTCGTGCCACGCGAGTTGCTTTAAAAACTCGAGTTTCTCGCGCCCATGTCCATGTTCTCGAACGTGCGCGGCAACTTCGGCAATCGACAGCACGCCGTGCCGCAAGTACGCCGAGAGTCTCGAGGTGTTGGACTGCACAAAATTGCGTTTGCCGTAACCTTGCGCTTTAAATTTCTCGAGTTGCTCGAGTGCTGCCCGCCGACCACCAAGCATCGTATTTGGGATTGCCTCAGTCGAGTACAAACCCTCGAGTTGCGCTGCCAAGTATGCCGTCATGTCCTCACGGCTCGAGAATTGCGTGTTCAATTCCATGACTTCATTCTGGCTCGAGTTTGAACTTTGAACTTGATGCCCGTTCACTGTTTCTTGAATCATTGGTTTCTCATTGCATTTGCCCGTGCGAGCTTTGGTTTTCTGGCGTAAACTTTTACAGATGAAACGATTTCTGATCTTTCTGGCTTTGATGACCGCATTTGGCGCGAATGCTCGAGCCACCGAACTCGAGACGACGTTCGGTGTTGGCTCATTCCCGTTCACGGCTCAAATCGCGCTGTCCAACCTGAGCATCCTCGAGAATCCAGACCTCAGCCTTGGCTTTGCCCTCAGCACCGAACGGGCTGGTATTGCCATCGGTGCTGGTTTTGATTTTGGACCGTTGGGTCGCGCCTCGACGGACACCAGTTTTGAGCTGGTGTTTTCGGGTGGTGTGCGCTTCCGCACCAACCTTCGCGGTACGCTTGGACCAATTGCTCTCGAGCTTGACGGCGGATTTTGGACTGCCTCGAGTTATGCCGACAACCGCTTCAGTATTTTCGAGCGTAACCCCGAACCTGGCAGCAACAGCAGTTTTTTAGTGGGTGCAAACGCCCAATACCGTCTCTCGAGAAGTGTCACCGTCAAATTTGGTGGGCGTTACGTGCCTGAAAGCTCCAGAGTCACCCTTGGACTCGAGACTCGTGTCGGTGAGTTCACACTGTCTGGGGGCGGGCTGCTCGCGCCTCAAACCAGTGGTTTGACCTTTGGTGCGACGCTGGGCTTAAAGTTTGTTCCAGAAGACGCGCCGTATCGTCTTGGCGCAGAAATCTTGCTCGGTGGCAATCCCAACGGTTTTACCTACGGGGTTGGTTTGGATGCCAGTTATGATTTCTTAAACATTGATGAAGAAAAAATTGGCAATCTGACCGTCTTTTTTGTGTTTGAACCTTGGCGTGAAGATGTCGCATTACCACTTCGTTTTGGCACCAACCTCGAGTTCAACCTTGGACCTGGAGCCTTGCTGGCACGAGGTTTTGGCGGCTCAAGCGCGGGCGGGCAGTTCTTTTACGGTTTTCAGATTGGCTACCGTTTAAACATCGAAAGCCTGTTTCCACAACCTTAAATTTTGTTTAGCTCGCGGCTTGCGGCTTCTCACGCCAGACACCGATACTCGAATCAGTTGGATAGTTTTTTAAATTATTCGGAGGAAATCATGAAATTCAAACCTGTTTTTACTAGTTTTATCATCATCTCGAGCATTGCAACCCTAGCTCTCGCCCAAAGTTTGAGCGCCAGCGAGGTGCTGGGGAAGCTCGAGGCAACCCAAAAAGGCTTGAAAGATTACAAAGCCAAAGCCGTTGGCACGATCAGCGATGACACGCAAAAAATCAAGCTCAATCTCGACATTCAAGCCATTCCAGGCTTAAAACTGACCCGTTTGACTTTTAATGCGCCCGACACCTTGGCAGACAATGTTTCGATCATTGACAATGATAATTTTTACAATTACTTGTTTCTGACCAACCAAGTCACGATCACCAAAATAGCCAAAGCCCAAGTTGGCGGCGTCAGCTTTGGCGGCATCGAATCGTTTGGCGATCTGCAATCGAGCATTCCCAAAGAAAAACTCGATTTCAAACCCCTGACCACCGACGACACCCCAAACGGCAAAGCGTATGTGATTGATGCCACCCCGAAAAAAGGCAGCAACCTCGATTTTGGACGGGTCAAAGTCTGGGCGCTCGAGAAGAGCTTTAACTTGTACCGTGTGCAGTATTTCAACGAAAAAGGCGCGTTGCAAGCCGACCTGACCATTCCAGAATTTAAGGGCAACGTTGGGTTGAAAGCCAAAGATTTGTGCAAACTCCCCAGCGATGTCGAAAAAATTGTCAAGGATAAACTGAAAAAATTCTCGTGCGAAGTCAAGTAAACTGAATGCAGCAAAACGGGAACGTTTAAAGACGTTCCCGTTTTTGATTTTTAAATTCGAAACTCGAGCAAGAGCTAATTCTTAAGGCACAAATCTCGAGACAGAATAAGTTGAATTATTGTCAAAGCTGTAGACCAAGACTTTGTCGTTGCTGAGAACAGCATTGATGACATTATCTGAACTTGAGCCACCAACATTGGTGCTTTGAATGCCGCTAACACCGTAAGTGCTGTCGAGTGCGCCAGTGGTACTCAGGCGAACAGTGGTGACAAGTTTATCTGGCGAACCGAACACTGAACCGTTGTTGGGTTCGCTATAACCAACAATCAAAATTTTACCATCCGTTTGCTGCACAACATTGATTGGGGTATCACCAAAACCCGATACGTTCAGGGCGTACACGCCGCTGTTGGCAAAAGTGGTATCCGCAATGCCAGCACTGTTAAAACGCAGCAACCGATAATCGCTGTTTTGTCCATTCTCAAACGCACTTAAGTACAACAAATTTCCGCTCGAGTCTTGAATCAAATCTTTGCTGTTGGCTTGTGCCGCAATGGTGACAATGCCAGTGTTGCTCGAGCCAAAGCTTAGATCAACCACACCGTTGGGGTTGTAACGAATCATGCCCTCCTTGTGATTGTTGTTGCCAGATTGGTCGTAACTGGTTGCCGCAACGATCAATTGACCAGCCGCGTTCCGAACCACCGCGATGGCTCGGTCTAGATTGCCACCCGCACTGAAATTGAGTTGCACTTTTCCATCGAAGTTAAAACTCGAGTCCAACACACCATCGCTGGTCAATTGCATGATGCCCGCATCGTAGGTGCGAGTGTTGTCGTCCTCGGCTTGACCAACAACAACCATGCTGTCGTTGGGAAGAATCAAGATGTTGTTTACACTGTCGTAAGGGAGAAGACCCACAACGCTCGTGTCATTGAATGTTTGGATGGTGTGACCCGCACATGGGCAACTCGAGCCGCCAAAGGTCGTGTCCAATGTACCGTCGGTGTTAAATCGGGCGACCAGCGCTTTACGAATTGTGCTTGAGGCAAACGATTCGAGGCGTGTTCCCGCGATCACAATTTTGTTATCGCTTTGCACTGCCAATGCCGCGCCATTTTCACCGCCACCAGTGTTTAAGACAATCGTGCCATTCGTACCAAACGTCGTGTCGAGGCTGCCGTTGGCGTTTAAACGGCGCAAAACCAGGTCTTCCTTATAATTTTCACTGTTGCTCGAGTTGTAAAAGTCACCCAACAGCAAGATTTTTCCATCGCTTTGGACAGCCATTTTTTTGAATTGGTATGGACTGGAGTTGACGTCTTGAATGCCAAATTGTCCAAAAGAGCAGTAATCCAATTGCCCAGAAGTTGGTGCGTCGGTAATGACCGTGTTGCCCACAGCCGCAGGTGTGTTGCCTGCAATGCGCACGCCACTACAAGCCGAACGGGTTTCAATGGCGTTGAGGGTGGTGGCTCGAGTTTTGGCATTGCTGACGGTTTCTTCGAGGCTTTTGGAAACGGTTGTCTGGCTGTCTTCAACCACTGCTAAGCGCAAGGAAATGTAAAACGGATCGTCCGCGCTGGTGGCTTGCAAGGGCATTTGCACGGCAAACGTCACCGTTCCAGCGTAATCGTCTGCACTAGGGTTTGCAGGCAGGTTTCTCGAGTTTGCCGCAATGTTGCGCATCACATAGCCGTAAGGCAGGACCGAATCCGCGCCCGTAAAACCAGCCCCGAGCGCGGATGCCTCGAGTTCGGTGAAAAACTGCAAGTCTTCGGTGTTTTTACGAACGCTGGCTTTTCGTGTGGCTAAATCCAGTTCCATGCCGTGCGTTGGCAGAATGCTTCTGGCGATGCTGGTGCTGGCGGCACTGCCATCAAATTTCTTTAAGGTGCTGATCGCGGTTTGGTCTATGGTCGTTGGCATACTGACCGCCACGAACGAGACATTGTTTCGGGCAAGCGTGTACGGCGTGCCAGTCTGGTCGGCGTTACGAACTTTGAAGCTCGCCCAGAGATAACGCTTGCCGTCAGTCCCCCTTGTGCCAGTGTCAAACGCGCCGTTGGAAAGGGGTTTGTAATCCAAACCGTTCGCAATGTCGGTTAACGCCCTGGTTTGTGGGTTTGCACCCAACGCCTTCAAAGTCGCTTTGGCTTGCGTGCCAGAACCCGAAAATTGCACGTCAATAAAACCCAAGAAATTCTTTTGAATTGGGGCAGGTTGTGTTTGACAACCCGCCAGCGCCACGACCAAACCCAGCAATGCCAAAGATGCTTTCTTCATTTATTGTTCTCCTGTTTCAAATGGAATCTCGAGGCTGCCAATGCCAACGCCATTGCTGGTAATGTTGCCCGTAAACGCCCGCCAGCCTTGGTGTTGCTCGAGTTTTGGGGTTTGGTAGTGTTGCTTGGGTGGTTCGGTCAGGACTTCGGTGTTCATACGTTTCCTCCAGGTCAATCTCCAGGTCAATAAATTGCAAGGCTCGAGATTTTGGTCAAAGTGATACTTTCATGTGGTTCATTTTTGGGACTGGGACGGGTGCTGCTAAATTTAATTTCTCGTTTGTGGTACAAGGTTCTCACGCTCGAGAGTTATCACGGGTAGCCGTAGACTATGAAAGAAATTTAAGTCTGACCAGAGTGTAAGCACCCAAGCATGTTGGGAAAAACCCCTATGACACGGATTGATTACAACGGAATGTGGGCGGTCAATTCGGTCTGCTCACCCATTTCGCTGGTGATTTCCCACGTTCCACCGACGCTGAGCACCCGTGCATCGAGGCTCGAGAGTCCCAAACCCGTTTTCAAATTGCCCGTGTCAAAGCCGATACCGTTGTCTGACACCCGAATCTCGAGCTTGTTATTTTGAATGCTCAGATTGATTTGTACCAAGCTGGCTTTGGCGTGACGCAAAATGTTCGAGATGGCTTCTTCGATCACGCGGTACGCGACCAGGCGCAAATTTTCCTCGAGTTTTCCGTTCATGCCGTCCATTGTCGTGAACGCCTCATCAGAATGCACCTGAACCTCGAGCGTCTGCCCGAGCCTTGCCGCCAAAGATCGCACCGCCGGAATCAAACCAATCCGAATCACGGCAGGGTGTAGCATGTGGCTGGCATCGCGCACGTCCTCCTCGCGGATTTGGTCGAGGTCGTGACTGATTTGTTCGATCAAAGCAGTCTTGGCTTGCTCATCCAGTTGCGAGTACGTCCCCAAACGGTGTGCCGCAATCAGCAAGCGCGTTTGAACCCGAGTGTGCAACATTTCCGAAATTTCTCGCCGCACGCGTTCCTCGTTTTCGGTCAATAAACGCCTCGAGCGTTCCAGCTCAAACAGTTGATGGCTTAAATTCTGTGACAGTCTGGCATTCTCGAGCAGCAAAGACGCCTGCCGTGCAAAGGCTTCGCAGGTGCGAATGTTGCGGGTCGTAAATTTGGGACTTTGCAGGAACGCTACCGCGCCAACCACTGTACCCTCAATTTTGATCGGGGCTGCCAGCATGTAACGCATTCCTGCCAGAACGCTGGCAAGTTGCACCGCCAAGGCTGGCGCAACATTTTGCGACCCCTCGGCAAAAGACGCGGTTTTAACCTGTCCTTCGTGATAGACGGCTTTTAAGAATGGGTTGAGGCTGGCGGAATTGCGGTACTCGAGCGGCGCAAAACTTGGAAAGAACAGCTTGATCCAGCGCATTGCCCGCCTTGAAGGTTCAAGTTGCAACCCAGACCATGCCACGACCTCGATCTCGTCTAGCGCCGCGTCGTAACTGTAGACTTGCGTCCCCGAGCAGTCCAGGGCGGATCGAGCGTTGTCGGCGATTTCTTGGAAAATTTTGGATTCGTTACTGAACGGCACAAGTCAGATTCTACCCGCCGCGCAGGGCTTCCAGGTACATCAAGACCGCTTTGACCCGAGGATGCACTTTGTCTTGGGTGGGAATACTGAGCGTCTGATAGACGGCGTTAATCACGTTCTCGACGGTTTTGACGCTGAGATTCAGTTCCAAACCGACGGCAGCATTTGAGTACCCTTGCGCAATAAGTGCCAGCACCTCGAGTTGCCGAGGTGTGAGTTGCTTGATTGGACTGCGATTTGAGATCGGCGTGCCGACCAGTTGCGGGTCGAGCACGGTCATGC
>JANMUC010000029.1:0-8230 GCA_031391225.1 Deinococcales bacterium | reverse complement strand
TAAGACCAAACAATCCGCACCCGCCTTGACTGCCGTCTCGAGCACTGCAAGGGCGTAATCTGGGTTGTGTCTGAAGCCTGCAAAGGCAAGCTCAGCATCAAGAATCACCTCTCGCCCAAGCGATTTAAAATACCGCACCGTGTCATCCACCGCCTCGAGATTCTGCTCGAGGGTGATGCCCAAGGCTTGCGTGACATGCTTATCCCAGGCTTTAACAACAAAAGTCACCACAGGCGTATCTGCCGCCAATAAAATCTGCAAATTCGGGTCAGTCTGAACCGTAAACCCTTTTTGCCGCGTGAACGAAAACGCCGCCAGCTTGGAACGCTCGAGTTTCACGTCCTTCATCGCCTCGAAAAAACGGGCATCTTTGGGGTTAGAGCCGGGCCAGCCACCTTCGATGTAGGTCATACCAAACGCATCCAGCGCCTTGGCAATCTCGAGTTTGTCTTCCAAGGAGAGGTTAAAACCTTCGCCCTGCGTGCCATCGCGCAAGGTGCAATCATAAATTTGAATCTCACCCATCACCTGTGCTGCACTGCTCAAAACGTCATTTGTCATTTCCTCTCCCTCCTTTCAAATCTCGAGATCAAACTAAAGAATCTAGCGCCGTAGCATACTATGCCAGGGTACGCCTAAAGAATTTTTCGGTTAAATCTTGCCACAACCCACGGTGCGTTTCATTGATAAAATGTGACCCGCCAGAAACAATCGCGAGTTGCGATTTTACCCCGTGTTGCTCGAGGGTATCATGCAAAACCTGTGCTTGATGAACGGGCACAAGTTCGTCTTGATCGCCATGAACAATCAAAAACGGTGCAGCATGACTCGAGATTCCAAACACTGGACTGGCAGCCTTTGCCAAATCGGGACGCAATGCCGCATGAGCGCCCAAAAGGTTGCTAAAGCCGTCCTCATGGGCATACGTGAACTTCCAATCGCTTGCATTGGTTAAATCCGTGGGAGGACAGATGCACACGGCAGCTTGAACTTGTGCTGATGGTTCAGTCTCGAGCGCAGCAGCTCGGTTGCTACCCAGCAATGCCGCCAAGTGCGCCCCCGCCGAAATACCCCAAACACCAATTCGACTGGCATCCCAGCCGTATTCGAGAGCATGGTTTTTAGCCCAGCGCACCACAGACTGCGCGTCCTCGTACTGCGCAGGAAACAACGCTTCCTGGGCGTAATGGTAATTGGCGCTGATGACCGCAAAGCCCGCCTCTGCCAGAAATTCGCAATCGGGAAGGTATTTGCCAAATTGCTGCCAACCACCACCATGAAAATGAATCGTCAACGGAAGGTTTTTTATGCCAACAGGCATCAAAATATCGAGCAGATTTGCCCGCTCAATATCTTCACCATACGCAATGTTTTCAAATCGTTCAACCATACTTAAATCCTACCAATCAATTAAAGTCGCTCGAGGTTCACAACTGTTTTTTCGTCAGTCACATTACCAGTGTTCAAAACCGTATTGGGTTCAATCAGCATCACCGAGACTTCATTTTTCGCCACAGGACGATGCTCAACACCCCTTGGCACGATCAAAAACTCCCCAGCCGCAAGATGCACCGTCTTGTCCCTAAATTCCATGTCAAACTCGCCAGCGATCACGTAAAACATTTCATCCTCGAGTTCGTGATGATGCCAGACAAATTCGCCCTGAAACTTGACGAGTTTAACCGCCATATTGTTGACCTCGCCAACGATTTTTGGACTCCAATGGTCGTGAAAAAGCTCGAGTTTTTGGGCAACATTGACTTTCATTTCAACCTCCAAACAAAACCAATTTCAGGTGGGTCGTTACCATTACGGGGTTTTATTTTTACCCTCTCGCCAAGTTTTTTATCGTAAAATTTACACGATGGAATTTCCTCGACGCACCAGAGAAACATCGTTTGATAACCCTGCTCGAATAATCTGGATTTGCTCCGATTAAATAGTTCGCTCCCAATTTTATGCCCTTGATATTCTTTGAGGAGGTAAAGCTCGTACAATACACTATCAAATTCAATATCAGGGTAAATATTACGACCACAATAAGCATATCCAACCATTTTACCTGTCTCGAGTTCAGCAACAAACAGATATTGATCGTTTCCAAGGTTTTCTTGTGTAAATGATTGTTTCAAATTGCCAATATACTTGCCCAAAGTCCGACTATCCAAATTCGATTGCGAAAACGGTTCAGAATAAGTGGTCTTATAGCTTTGAAGCCAAACACGCTTAACTTCAGCTATATCTCGTAGCACTGTTTCTCGAGTTTCTTGAGTGTAAGTGACTTCTCGAATCTTAATCATAATTTACCCCTCGAGAGCAAAATCCACTGCCGCCAGCGCATGAATCGTGGTCGTATCAAAAATGGGAACACTTGAGTCGGATTGGTTCACGAGCAACATGATTTCCGTGCAACCCAGAATAATTCCTTCACAGCCTTTGTCCACTAAATCTTGCATGATTCGCACGTACTCGAGTTTTGAAGGCTCGAGAATTTTGCCTTGCACCAGTTCGGCAAAAATAATCCGATCCACCACATCACGGTCTGGTTGTTCTGGCAGTATCACCTCGAGATTATGCGTCTCGAGTCGGTCTTTGTAAAAGGCTTGGTTCATCGTAAAACCCGTGCCGAGCAAACCCACACGTTTGATGTTTTGCGCTTTGATCTGCCGCGCTGTTTCGTCAATCACATTGATGACTGGGATTTTTACCGCGTTTTCAACCACGCTCGAGAGCTTGTGCATCGTGTTCGAGCAGAACAACACGCAATCCGCCCCGCCAGCCTCGAGCCTTTTGGCGGCATCAATCAGCATCTCCCCTACTTCATCCCAATGCCCAGCCCCCATGTGCTGTTCAACCTCGTGAAAATTGAGCGTAAACATCAGACTCTTTGCATTCTCGAGTGGATGAATTCGGTCACGAACAGTTTGGTTGATGATCTGATAATACATCGCGCTCGATTCCCAACTTGTACCACCAATCAAACCGATGACTTTCATGATTTCACCTCGTAGGTTAGTGCCTCACGTAAGAATTTATGCAAGGGTTGCATTTTTTGAAAACTCGAGATCAGTTCATCATGCAAAACTTCAGGTTGAAATCCGAACGCATCGAATCCTCGAGAAACCGTAAAACTCTTGAATTTCAGCAAGTCTGAACCTTCAGAAAAACCTTTGGGAAACCTTGTCAGCACCGCACCTGTATCCAAACCGCCAAAATGCTCGAGCAAGATTTTGTTCTTTAATAACGCATCGGCTTTCTTTGGGTTTAACGCGATAAACCTGCGAATGGTGCTGAGTTGATCGGATTCTGGAAGGTAAACACCACCTGCCACCACCGATTCTTCCGCCCCAAGTTGAACGTAATAAATTGGCAAACTCGAGTGACGACCACCGCTGGCAATTGCCGCACTGAAATGCGTTTTGTACGGATTTTTATTGTTGCTAAAGCGCACGTCACGGTTGATTCTAAACAAGGTCTGTTTCGCCTTGACCGCTTTGACTGAAGCATCAAAACTCGAGATACCCGTAATCAGTTCTTCCATGAAATCAATAAACTCGAGCCTTAAAACTTGGTACTCAGCACGGTTTTTGTCAAACCAGGGTTTGTCATTGTTGAAAGACAGTTCGACTAGAAATTTTGTTAATCGCTCGAGATTCATGTTTACTTTCTTGGTTTGGAGTGCTTCATTTTTATTGTCCTAAACATCAAAATCAGCTAATACTTTTTCTTCTCTCATCCCCGACCCTTCTTAGTTTCAAAACGCACCTTCGGGCGAAACCGCTTCTCTCAACATCGAGAGAAGGGAGTTCAATTAACTTCTCGAGAAACGGAAATTTCGTATTTAAACCCTCTTTCGCGCAGCGAGAGAGGGTGACGAGCCTAAGCGAGTCGGGTGAGAGCTTCAAGCGCGAAGAATGTGCTTAAAATGCGTGTCCAGTCAGTTTAAAGTTTAAATCGCGGTGACAGCTTCCTTCTTCACACCAACTTGCGCTATTGCAGAATTCACCACCTCGAGCCACGCCCGCGCACTGGCTTCGACAATGTCAGTAGCAAGCCCGTTTCCGCTGTACACCACGTCGTTCACTCGAGCACGTAGCGAAACCTCACCCAATGCCTCGCCGCCTTCGGTCACGGCTTCAATGCGGTAACTCTCGAGGGCTGGGTACACGTTGGTCAGGGCATTGATGGCTTTGAAGGCGGCATCCACAGGACCATCGCCGCTCGAGGCGTGTTGTTTTGGACCTTCGGGCGTCTCGAGCGTCACGGTGGCGGTTGGGATCACGTGCGTTCCTGATAAGACTTGAATGCTCTCGAGTTTAAAGGTTTCGGGAACGTTTGAGTCCCTGGTCTCGACGAGTGCCCTCAGCTCTTCCGCGCCAATCGCACCCTTGCGGTCTGCAAGCTCCTTAAAACGCACGAACAGGGCATTCACGCTCTCTTCGGTCAAGCCGTGATCTGGAACGCTTCCTGAGAGATCGTAGCCCAAATCCTCGAGCGCTTTTTTGAAGGCTGCCCGTCCCGAGTGTTTGCCCATCACGAGCACGGCGGCTTCACGCCCGACCATTTCGGCGCTCATGATTTCATACGTGCTTTTATTCTTCAAAACGCCGTCCTGGTGAATGCCAGCCTCGTGCGCGAACGCATTGTCGCCAACAATTGCCTTGTTCGGCTGCACGACCATGCCCGAATGCCGCGACACCATCCTCGAGAGACGGTAAAGCTCTCTGGTGTTCAGTTGCGTTTGCGCCTGGTAATAATCGCCACGGGTTGCCAACGCCATCACAACTTCCTCGAGACTCGTGTTGCCAGCACGTTCACCAATGCCGTTGATGGTACATTCGATCTGGGTCGCGCCGTTTTCGACGGCTGCCAAACTGTTCGCCACCGCCATGCCCAGATCATCGTGACAGTGCGTGCTGATCGCCACGTCGCGCCCGCGTACCACCTCGAGTTGAATCCGTTTAATCAGTGCGCCGTACTCGAGCGGTGTGCCGTAACCCGTCGTGTCAGGAATGTTGATCGTGGTTGCCCCCGCGTTGATCGCTGCATTAAAAACCTGAATCACAAATTCAAAATCGGCTCGCATGACATCCTGAGCGCTAAATTCGACATCATCACAAAATGTTCGGGCGTAACGCACCATGTTGTCGGTGATCTCGAGCACCTGCTCTGGGGTTTTTTTCAGCATGTACTCGAGGTGAACTTTGCTGGCAGAGGTAAAGGTGTGAATGCGCCATTTGTCGGCAATGTCCAGCGCTTGAGCCGCACGTTCGATGTCGCCTTTGCTGGTTCGCGCAAGCCCAGTAATCACAGGACCACGAACTTCTTTGGCAATTCGGTGGACGCAATCAAAATCACCTTGGCTTGTAATCGGAAAACCCGCCTCGATCACATCCACGTTCATTCGTGCCAACGCATGGGCAATCTCGAGCTTCTGAGGGACGCTTAAAGCCACACCTGGGGATTGTTCGCCGTCGCGTAAGGTCGTGTCAAAAATTTTAATATGACGCATATTGGTTTCTCCTATCGGAAATTGGGGTGAGGTGTTGAAATCTCGAGTCTTAAAAGAAAAACCCCGATAGTCGTTCCGAATAAATTTGAATGCGCTGCAACATCACAGTTTCTCCCAATCTTCTCGAGAAATCTCAGCTTGTCGCAACAAACGGTGCAACAAATCAACGCCAACAACACCTTTATGTGGATTCGGAACAATCAATTTGGTACTCCCACGAATCATGTACGGATGACGCTTTCCCGCGTAAGGTCCTTCAAAACCAGCCGTCTGAAATGCTTTTATCAGATCGCGCCAAGAAATAGCACCGAAATACGGCATCAAGCAACCTCAAGTCGCTCGAGTTTCGGAAGTTCCAAGCGAATTCCGTTAAATTCTGGGAGTTCATGACCCAACCGAATCGAAAGCAAAACCCATTCTTCAAGAGCAGAATAAAGCTCATCACGGCATTCTTCAAGGGTTTGAGCATTGCCCCAAACACCTTGAGCACCAGGAATACTGGCGTAAAAGCCTTCGTTTTCGGCTAAAAGTTCGTAATGCGCGAGTTTCATTCCTGCTTCTAAGTATTCTTCAATCATGGTCTGACCTCCTCAAAAAATACGGACTGGCTTTCTTGGTTAAATCAAAAAAACAACCCTCGAGTTTGAAGCTCGAGGGTTGCTAAGCGTCAAAAAACGACTAAGCCACAACCCTCGAAATAATTAGGGCTAGGCATAGAATTTGCGAAATGTGTTTCATTCGTCTCCTACGGTATCAGAGCGGCTTGGGGTGTGTCAAGCTCGAGAATTGAGAATTTTGTACTACAATCACGTCATGAACCAACTGCTCGAGCCACCAAACCAACTGGCAGAACTGCAACAAATTGCGGCTCGAGTTGCGGCTGTCAGCAACGCAAAAATGGTGGTTTTGTTCGGCAGCGTCGCTCGAGGAGAGCGATTATGTTTTGAATTGGGGAAATTGTAGAAACAGGTATCGGATCAAGTATTTGATCTTTACATTGTGTGTTTATACTACTAAATCAGATGTTCAATTTCATCATGATTTTTACTATCAATTTTAGAAACCAAATTTTTCAACGATTTTGAAAGTATATTTCCATAAAAGATGCCAATAATACCCTTTGGTATAAATTTTATACCTTCCCTTGGTTTAAAATCAAAAAGAATTACGGATTTATCTTTAAGTCCGATATATTCATATTTAAAACTACAAAAGTTATGTATATATCTTCCAATTCCGTATTTAAATTTAGCATTAATAAAATATATATCTTCATCTGAGAAGTTTTTTACTATTTTAACTTTTTGTAAATCCTCCAAAACTTTTTTCATATTTTTACCTAAACTAAAATAAATTAAGTTTTCAAAAAGTATAGTAGAATTGTTGTGGGAAAGTATTTTTTGTGAATTTTCTTTGTTAATATAAATTGCCTTTATACTGTCGTTAAAACGCTTAAAGAAGTCATATACATTTTTTTCATTACTTAAAATATCAAAAATTTGATAATTGAATTCACTGATAGTTATCCATAAAAAGTCTGTAGGATACTTAACTACATAAACTCTATTAACAAAGTATTCTTTAAACGGTATTTTAGTAAAGGGTTTATATTCTGAAAAAATTAAATTGGCAAATATAAATGTATTCTCATCAATAATTTCTTCTTTCATTTCTTTAAGAATAATCTCAATTCCAAAAGTAATCATATTATCTGTTATATGAATTAAATTTTGATGTGTCATTTTGCATGTCTTAACGACCAAAAATTCTTGGATTGATCTATGTGCAAATTTTAAATCTCCTTCAGAGTTTCGATTTAATAGCGATCTTGATCTTGCCTGAAATATAGGTAAGTCAGTAAAAGAAAATTTCTGAAGAAAATCACTTAATTCTTGATGTTTAAGTATTTGTTCTCCTCTTAAAGTATCATTCCACATAAAAAAAGCAAGTTCACTTGAAAATCTTTCTAATAAATGAGAATTAATCTCGCGTTTTAGCCAACCTTGAATCATAATTTCGTACCATTCAAACGTCGTTTCTGGTTTACCAGAATCAAGTTTCAATCCTTCTGGTACGTACTGTAAAATCATAGGTCGTGCCGCAATAGCAGGTATCTGCTGCCAAACTTCAAAAGCCTCATCACGTAGGTGTTTTTGAAAAAATTTTGGATATAATCGATGAATGAACTTTTTCGCTATTGCCTCATCTAAAGGAAGTAAATACCATCGTAGAAAATTTTCCTCACGTGGTTCACCAATTTTTCGTGGTCCAAATGTAACTTGACCTGGCTTTGGTATGTCACTGTCTCGAGCAAAAAAGTGAGTACGACAACTAATTATAACTCTACGAAAATCAATACTGGCGTCCATCAATACTTTCATTCGAGCAACTGCATCTACAATTGCTGCATCATCTTCATCCAAAGCATCCAAAAAGAGATTCATTTCTCTTTTGTTCTTTGTAGCTCGAATTTCCTCCAAAGCCCGTGGATGTCCTAGGGGAATTAATTTGATCTCTCGTTTTTTGAAAATTTTTCTAATGTTTCGCAGGTAAAAGCTAAGGAGCAGAGAAGTTTTTCCCATCCCTGAATCAGCTTAGGACTTACGCACTGAATCGAATTGAAGGTGATTTCAACTCCTGACGCATGTACTCATCCAACAACCCTTGCTTCAACGCATACACCGTTGAAAAAGACATTCTTGCAAGGCGTTTCAAAAA
>JANMUC010000018.1:0-2291 GCA_031391225.1 Deinococcales bacterium | reverse complement strand
CATTTAAGGCGGCAAAGTACACGTCCGCCCGAGCTTTGTTGACGGGCGTTGGTTTGGCTTTTTGCATGATTTCTTCTTGAGATGCTTTCAATCGCTCAAGAAGTGTCTCGAGATTGGTTTGTGCTTGGTTACGAATGATTGTTTTGTGCGGACTGCCAAAGGCTTCGGTGTCCAAATGGTCAGCATCTACCAGACAACTTAAAAGCATTCGCACAAAAAACTCGCGCTCAAGCGGTGTGGCAAAACTGGGCAATGGTATGGGTGTTTCGTATAGAAATTCGAGTTTCTTCCAGGTCAGGGCTTTTTGTGCGCCGTCAAGCAGCACGGCATCACCAGCTTTGTCTTTTAATCGTGTTTCAAGTGCCAACTGCGAATTCAAACCCCCGTGGTGTCCTGCAATCACCCACGGAAGCTCGAGTCCAGAGGCTTCTGGGGTCGAACTCACCAAGGCTCGAGCGATGACCGCTCCCGTGCTCGAGTGGTCTACTTTGCCTTTTTCGGGTGGGCTTGTTCCGTCACGGTCTGCGACATGCGCTTGCCATAAGTAATTTTGAAAAGCACTGCTAAACTTTCCAGCGTCATGCAGCAATCCTGCCCAACGTGCAATGTCGGAAGCCCCGAATTTACTGGCAAACACGGCAGCATCTCGAGCAACGGTTTCTAAATGCTCAAGCAGTTCGTGCCAGGGTGCATTTGGGTCTTTGGCATCCCTTGGCGTATGTGCTGCATATTCTGGTTTCATTCGTACCTCCTCAAAAGTTCCCTGGCATCGTTTAACCATATCTGCCGCAAATTTTCTGGCTTTATTACTTCCACCTGTGGACCATAAGACCTGACCAGAACTAGAATCTCGAGGGGGATGCCTTCTTTATTCGTGCCTGCTCTGACTTGCACTGTTCTCGAGCCGTCGCCGTGATGCTCGAGGGTTTTCATGTTTGGGTAGCCTCCCTCTTCCAGTCGGTGTATCACGTGGGCTGTAAAGCGCAGCGTAATGTCAATGCTTTGCCCGTCGGAATCGCCCATAATCCCCCAGGCGTTGGAGAGGTATTTGGCGGGGTCAAAATCATTGGGGATTTCGTAGGTCGTGTCTAAGAGTTTGGCTTCGCGCATTCTGGAAAGTTTGAAGGTGCGTACCGCGTTTTGAAAGCCGTGTTCAAAGCCAATCACGTAATGGTCTAGGTTGGTGCGGCTGATTTCACAGCAGTAAATCGAGACAATGTTTTCACGCCATGTGCCGCTGCCGCCTGGTTTGAGGTATTCAAATCTGATTTTGCGTCGTTGGACCCAGGCATCATTGATGTACTCGAGGGTGCGTGAGAGTTGGAGTGGGCGCTCTGGTGTTTGGTTTTTTTGGCTTTGCTCGAGGACGGCTCGGATATGCTCTGGAAGATGGCGTTTTAATTGTTCGACCATGCGGTGATTGAGTTGGCTTTTGCTGGGTGCGTGATGGTCGAAAAGCCGTGCGATGGTGTGAACCGCCAGCACTTCTTGTTGGTTCAGTTCATGTTTTTGGGGGATGTGGTACGTCGGGGTTTTGTCATCACTTTTAACGATGCCGCGTTGCAGTTTTTCTTGGCATAAGAATTGAAGGTCGCGGCGTAAAATCCGTTGTGCACTCTCGAGTTTGATGGTTTCTTGTTCAATCTCGCCTGCGTAAAATTTTTGCGCCAATTGATTCATTGTGCGTGGTTTGTCGCGCAGGAGTTCCTCAAGTGCGAATAACCGTTCGACTTTGCTCCATGAAAGTTCAGACATGGGTTCAGGTTACTCATTGGGTGTCGAGCAACCGTCGAGAGAGTTACAATCTAAAAGTAAGACTCAAGTTACTTGCGTGTATTATTATCAAGCTGAATTTTGGCGAATATCATTAATCCATTTGCTGTACACACCCTCGAGCAATCTGGATTTGTCTTTGGCTTGTCTTGCGTCGTAACGCCATTGCACTTTTTCTTGTCCGAGGACATACGCTTCGCCTTTGTTTTGAATGCTGGCATCCCAACCCAAGGCTTCGCGCAATTGTTTTGTCAATGCCCAAAGTGCCTGTGAGGCGCGGCGCATGTTGGTTTTTTCGGGGTACAGCGCATCAATAATATTTTCGGTGCTGGCATTGCCGTTTTGCTCGAGCAGGTAAACCAGCAGTTCTGCCACTTTGGAGGTCGATTTGAGATGAATACTCTGTTGGTTGACTTCGACCCTCAGAACGCCCAAAGCTTGGACGTTGACCAAAAGCGGGGCTTGGCTGGCTAATGGCAAAAAAATCCAACCGTGTTGTTCGGCAAAAACGAACAAGT
>JANMUC010000012.1:0-1546 GCA_031391225.1 Deinococcales bacterium | reverse complement strand
GACGGTTTACCAGCCGCCATCTACGAACCGGACAACATCGCAGGTGCCGCCCCCAGTGCAGCTTCATTCCCGACTGGTTTCGTGCAGACCAAGGGCTTTGGATATACCAACCGCAAGTACCCAAACGTCTCTTGTGAGTACGGTATTAACGACAACGCCAGTCCTTGCACCACGTACACGTATGACTTCGCTGGACGACCCCTGACGACCATACTTCCACCAGATCAAAACGGATCGAGCGCCACAATCACGCAGACGTACAACACCAGGGGCAAGCAAACCAGCATCACCGACGCGAACGGGTTCACCACCAGATTCGTCTACGACGGTTGGGATAACTTACGCAAAGAGACCAAAGAAAAACGCTCAGGAAATGCTGTTGATTTAGCCGCATTTCCGAACGGTTTTGGTGCGTTTAATGGGGTTACCAACGAAGGTTTAACCACCATCTACGAATACGACCTGGCAGGCAACCTGAGTCGGAAACTCGAGGGTGGCTTGATTACAGCCTACGCGTACAACAGCCTGGGCAAAGTGAGTCTTGAAAGCAAACCCGCCAAACCGGGCGTGGTTATCGGTGTTGGAACAACCACCCTGCCAGAACCAACCAGTACCGCGCACAAAGGCAAAGCCTACCGTTTGGACGGTGAATTGGTGGCTGAAACCAGTTTTGGTTACGCTGGAGATATTTTCTCCGCGCAATTGGGCGTGATTGAATCAATCAATGGTCGTCCTACGGTGACCGGTGGGAATCTGCAGGTGTACTCGCTTTCGGTTGGTGGGAAACGGCTCGTTGAAAAATCGGTTGATGCAACCAATAAAGTGAAAAGCACCGCAATAAATAGTTATAACGGTTTGGGTTTAAGGTATTTGCGTTCGTTTTGTGGTGGCAGTGATTTGGTTATTCCGTGTACTGGAAATGGCATTTATGCAGATGTCATTCTACCGAGCGGTAAAATTGGACCGACATACGATACACACTGGATTTATGATGTGAATGGGAAGATTTACACAAAGTACGATTCTAACAGCAACCAGTCTATTAAATGGGATGAATTTAATTATAAGTATTCAAATACTGGCAAAGTATCCACGGAATTTCGTGATGTTAAAGTTTATGCAGGCAAAGATAAACCAGGCTCAACAGGTAGCATTTTACTTGGTGGCAGTAAAAACACATATTTTAGTGGCAATACGACTTCTTATAATGAACGAGATCAAATTTTAAGAAGTGACATATCTGTCAAAGACGGATTTGAAAATAATACACCCGCCAAAACAACTGTGTATACTTATTATGCTGATGGTCGCAAAAAAGATGTCACTGTTTATAGTACTGGAAGTCAAACTTTCACGTATGACAATCGAGGTCGGGTGATAACCCAAGCCGATTCTAACGCGGGTGTGACCACGAATACCATGTACGCGAGTGATGGTTTAGTGCAAACAACACTAAGCAATAACAAGTATTTTAATCATACCAGACTTACAGTTGGTGGGTTAAGCGCTTACAATTACACGCCAGACATGGATGGTAATTTGCATA
>JANMUC010000838.1:0-2355 GCA_031391225.1 Deinococcales bacterium | reverse complement strand
AGGATGCGACACGCCGTGCCGCCCTCACGCATTAAGCCCAGCAACAAGTGTTCTGGACCAATCATGGCATGCCCGAGTTTACTGCCCTCTTCCCTGGCATAATGAAACACCAACCGCGCCCGGTCGTCGTAACGGTTCATGTGATGCTCCTTGCTCCGATAAAGTGCTTCATAAAGATGATCCTAGTTTACCCCGTACAGCCCCAATTGGTGTGCGTTTTGTCTTACGTTGCTCGAGAATCCATTTGGTCTTTGGCTTTACCTACTTTAGTCTACGTGACCGAAACAAAAATGGATTCAAAACGCATGAAAACCAGGGGCGCAGGCGTTTTAATGGCAACTCACCAAAACCGTTGAAAGCTCTAAACAGGACGAAAAACGCTGTTGCTCCAGATTGCCAGGGAGTAGACTGTATTCAGTCAGGCTTTCTGACCGATGAAGGAGTCATGTGAGTACAGCAACAATGATTGGTTACAAAGAGCAGCTTGGTATTATTTTCGACGCACTGGAAGACAAAAAAGCCACTGATATCGTGATGCTGGATTTAACAGCCGTCAGCGATTCCTTAGATTACTTTGTGATTTGCAGTGCCACCAGCCAACCTCAAATGAGTGCCTTAGAGCGTCACATGCTCGAGAAATTGCTGGAAGCCGATGTTCGTGCCATCAACGTGGAAGGTCCAAGCCCGCGTTGGGTTCTTGTCAATTTGGGCGCGATTTTGGTGCATATCATGACCCCAGAAACCCGTGATTTTTATGATCTCGAGGGTTTGTGGGCAGACGCCAAGCAAGTCCAGCGTTAAGGTTTTTGAGTTGCAATGAAACCTCGAGTTGATTGCTCGAGGTTTTTATTTATTGTGGTTGCCTAAGCAGCAGACAAGGCTCGGATTGCAGCAAAACCAGCAAATGAGTCTCAGGAAATGGAGTAAAATAAAGTCATGACCTTGACCAAAGATCATCCAACAGTGATAACTGACCGCGACGCAATGCGCCAAGCAGGTCATCAGTTACGCATTGAGGGTTTGCAAACCACCAAATTTGCAGCCAATTTGTTCAAACAACTCGAGCGCAACGAGCTAACTGTTGATGAAGTGCGTACCAGACTAATTGCGCACCATAAGGTTGGTTGAAAATTCCCAAATTCAAAGGCGAAATTCGGGTGTTGCTCGGCTTGTGCTTTGAACTGAAGTCATGACTGATCCTTACTTGACAAAAACTGGTGTGTTGAAAAATCTCCTCAGCATTGGTGATTCACGCGAATTACAAGACGCGGAAGCAGATTTTTCCCAGCTTCGTTTGTTCGATTTACAACAACACAAAGGTCCAACAGGACAATTTGACTCAAATCATCTGCGTGCTTTGCACCATTACATTTTCCAAGAGGTTTACCCTTGGGCGGGTCGAACTCGAGGTGATGGCATCGAAATAAATGGACAAGTACTCGAAGCTTTGCCATTATTTGCCAAAGAACAAACCATGTTTACGTTGTCACCTCGAGTCAACCAACAACTTGATGATTTGCTTAAACACATTGACACAACTGGTTTTGCAACCCTCACCCGTTCGGAATTTATGCGTCAAGCAGCGTTTATTTTGGGTCGCTTGAACGCAATTCACCCGTTTCGTGAGGGTAACGGACGGACTCAACGGGCATTCGTTGACGCTTTGGCGTATTTGGCAGGGCATCCGATTGCATGGGATGTCGTAAGTCGTGAACGCATGATTTCGGTCAGCATTGACAGTGCTCAAGGACAACATGAGCCACTGCGACGTTTGCTTGAAGAAATTGCTGATCCTAGCCTTGTACTCGAGTTACGTGGTGCAATTGGGTTTCTCGAGGCTCAGAAAATCAATTGGAATGAACGCTATATTGCGATGGCAAGACCCGAAATGATGATTGAGGGTGTTGTCGCCGCTCGAGGCAAACGTTATGCCATTGTTCAAACCCCTGAAGGACACGTGATTGTGACGCCTTTTGATCAGATTCGTTGAGGAGGTTATGGTGAATCGTTGTTCATCCTCGAGTTGATTGCTCGAGGTTTTTTATTTGTTGCTTTACTTTATCAAGCTTGTGTGAATAGAAAATCAAACTTTCTATAATTTTGGTTTTCACTTGACAAAAACAGAATCCATGCCCTAAACTCGAGCCATGAAAAACAGAGACATTGCAGGTTTGGCAGTAATTGGCTTGTTCTTGGGTGGACTCATGAGCATCAGCTTCTGGGCATTGCTCGGCATGACCGTCATTGGCATAACGGCTTTGGTCTATGAATTTGTCATGCGAATTCAAGACTACCCCAAAACTGACCGCATGATGCGCGACTTAATCTAAAAAAACAGTTACTTATTTCCCTCGC
>JANMUC010000829.1:0-1282 GCA_031391225.1 Deinococcales bacterium | reverse complement strand
CCCTCCCCCGACCCGCTTCGGATCGACACCCTCTCCCGCCGGGGGTTTTGGTAAAAAAACCTTTTTTCAGTCATGTTTTTCTCCCCTCTCCTTATGTTGGGTGTGGGTTTGGGGGTGTGGGTAGACTCGAGTTCACATTTTTAAAAACCCAAAGATGTCAAATGGGTTCTATAAAGATCAATTGGATTTACCGAAAGTCACCACCCAGTACGCACCGCGTTTCGCCAGTCCAACTTGGGTAAAATCGGCATCCATGACATTGTTGCAGTGACGATTGGGACTGTTCATAAAACCGTTCATATTGGGATTGGAATCCTTATTAACGACTGCGACGACATCAAGCTGACCCGCCGCAATGTTCTCACCTATTGGGTTCCCCTGATAACCCGCCGCCGCAATTCGCCCGAGTGCCGAACCATCACCCACGCCGTCGTGCGGGTCGCCGGTGCTGATGTTGATGCTGTTCTGCTCGAGCCAACGCGCATGACTGAGGGCGGCAACCTCGAGTTTTGGATTCGAGATGTAATCTTTGCTGGCGGGAATCGCTTGGAAAACTTCGTTGTTAAAAATGCAAGTTCTTGCGCTGTGCCTTGCGGCGTTCAATTCGTTTAAAAAATCAGCTTTGACCTGTGTGGTCAGTTCATTCGCGCCGCCTTCAGTCAGTTTGAGTGTATTGCACGAAATCAGCATTGTTAAAAGAATGAATCCAAGGATCGGGTTTTTCATAAAACCACTCTAACGTCAGGTAAGGATTTTAAGGATGGAAAACCGTCACGAAGCATATTTTCACTTGGGTTTTAAGATTATGGAACTCGAGTCAGTAAAAACACGTATCGTATAAGGAATGAAATTCTTGTCCTCGAGTTTACGATTTGGTTACATTGGCGCGGTTGCCTGCATTGTCGCAGCCATCCTGTTCGAGCTGCTGTTTCCGAGCGCGACCACGACCCCAGCCGTCAACCTGCCGCAAGACGTGGCACTGCTGATTGACACCAGCGGTTCGATGCGCGACCAAGGCAAAATCGACGAGGTCAAACGTGCTGCCAGCGATTATGTGGCAAAGCAACCCGGCACCACGCGGGTGGCGGTGGTGCGTTTCTCGAGCGACGCCGAGATTGTCAGTCCTTTGGGGGCAGGTGTTGGCGATCATCTGAGCGCGATCAGTTCGTTTAACGCCGACGGCGCGACCAACATGGCAGATGGCTTGCAAACCGCAGCCCAGGCGCTCGCGGCGGATGTTGGCAGCCAAAAGAGCCGCACAATTTTATTGTTTACCGACGGC
>JANMUC010000366.1:0-1327 GCA_031391225.1 Deinococcales bacterium | reverse complement strand
CTGCGCCAATTCAAACAAGGCTCGAGCGTGAATGTCTTGCGATGAACTGCCGACCAGCACTTCAAATTTGCCCTCTTCGGCAACCCAGGCGTGTTGCAGATCGTCCCAGAATGCCAGGGCTTCTCGCTCGAGGGTGATCGTGATGGTTTTGGTTTCGCCAGACTCGAGCATCACTTTGCTGAAATTCTTGAGTTCTTTATTTGGACGGTGGACGCTGGCGAGGGGATCACGCACGTAAACTTGCACGATCTCTTGCCCTGCTCGAGTGCTGGTGTTGGTCACGTCCACACTCATGCTTAGGCTTTGATCTAGCTCGAGTTTGTCTGTGCTCAAGCGTAAGTTGCTGTATTCAAAACTCGAGTATGACAGTCCGAAACCGAATGGGAACAATGGCGTGACGGCTTTTTTCTCGTAATACCGATAGCCGACGTAAATGCCCTCGCCGTAATACACCCGCCCGTTGTCACCTGGATAATTAATGAAGGCTGGGTTGTCCTCGAGCTGCAACGGGTAGGTTTGGGTCAGTTTGCCGCTTGGGTTCACGATGCCAAACAAGACATCCGCAATCGAGTTTCCGCATTCCTGCCCTGGAAACCAGGCTTGAACCACGCCAGCGACCTTATCGAGCCACGGCATAACGATGGGCGAACCAGTTTGAAGTACGACAATCGTGTTCGGGTTTGCCGCCGCCACCCGTTCGATCAATTCAACTTGTGCGCCTGGAAGCTCGAGGTCTTTGCGGTCATGCCCTTCTGATTCCCAATCACCATTTGTGCCAACGAACACCAGCGCCACGTCCGAATAGGCGGCGAGTGCGGCAGCGCGGTCTATCGCGTCACTGGCAATCGGTGGCAGATGTCCCAAGCGGAAGGCAGCGAAAAAAATCACATCCGCATTGTTGTACTCGAGGCTGAGTTGATACGTTTTTCCAGCGGTCAACGTAATGCTACCGATCACCTCTGTCGTACCGAAACCAAAGAAACTCTCGCCCTTGGTTTGACTCGTCCAGTTGTCAACGATCACTTGTCCGTCCACCAGAACACGGGTTTTGCCAACGCTTTGCACACTAAACTGATGAACACCGCTGAGGTCTGGGGTGTAAGTGGCGCTCAATCGTGCCGAGAAGGCGGTTGGGTTGATCCCAGGCGCAATCTCCCCAAACATCAACTGCTCGCTGCCCTGAACAACTTGGCTGTGAATTGCCGCACCACTCAAGTCTTGGGTATTGAAATACGCTAGCTCAAACCCAGCTTCAGTGCCAGTGCTGACCTGTTTCCCCTCGAGCCTCGGCAGCAATTTGTGGTTGGTGCACCCCAGTTCGTAACCG